>QGUX01000055.1 GCA_003242275.1 Pseudomonadota bacterium
ATGCGACTCCCAGCTGTTCTTAAGTTGCCGCTGTTCCGGTCTCGCCGGTGCGGATTCGAATAGCTTGCTCAAGGTTGCCAACAAGAATGGTCCCGTCGCCGTTCCGGCCCGTCCGCGAGATGTTGGCGATGGCTTCGAGAACCGGTTCGACGATGGACTCGTCGACCGCGATCTCCACCTTGGCACGAGGCCCGTACTCTGCTTCATATACTTCAGTCACCGTCACGCCCTGCACCCCGAGTTGGGCGATGGCGTGCCGCATCTCGTCCAGCTTGAACGGCCGGACGATCGCAGTGATGATCTTCATGACGTACATGTCGCAACGCAGCGAGCCTTGTAGGTTTCCATTGCCTTGTCTTGCGGACGCGTGAACCGAACCGGTCCGGCGCCCACAGGACTAGTGCAGAAACCGTGCCACGGCTCACATGGGGGCTCTGCGCCACCAACGGGCCGCAAGGCGCGCCACGCGACCTTCTGGTGCACAGTGTTGGACATCTGCACGAGAGCGGCGCACCAGATTGGTGCGAGAACTTGGACACGAGGAGCACCCATGAACGACAAGCTGGACATCGACGGCCTGGTCCGCCGCCTCACCGAGGACCTGCCGGCCTCGCTGCGCGCCTTCCGCAGCGACCTGGAGGCCCATGCCCAGCGCGTGCTGCGTGATGGTGCGCGCAAGCTGGACCTGGTCTCCCGCGAGGAGTTCGAGGCCCAGGCGAGGGTGCTGGCCCGCAGCCGCGAGCTGATCGCCGAACTCGAGGCCCGCGTCGCGGCGCTGGAGGCAAAGCTGGGGGAGTACCGGGGGGATTACATGGGTGATTCGCCCAGCTGAGGTATGAGGCGAGGCCTAGGCCTAGAGTGGCTCCGGAGGGGAGGGGGCGTCGGGAGGCTCACTTGCGGTAGCCCCCTGTCCTGTCCTTTCCTGGTTTCCGATCCTCGTGCCAGGACCGGAAACAGCCTCGGCAGGGTTCGATGCGACGTCAGTGGCATTCACCCCCTCGTCTCCCCTGGGGGTGTTCGTTGCCGCTGCGGAACCGGGACTGGGGATGGCGAATGCATCTCTTGTGCAGGTTCAGGATGCCGGAATCCATCCGACTCGAGGCGGTCCCTGCGTTTGCGTCGAGCTAGGGTCTTGCGGCTTGAGGAGCCCCGTGCTTCTCCTCGGCAGTCGGGCGGTTCGCTTCAGCGATCTCCTGCACCCGCCTTCTCCCTTCCGTAACCTGCGACGTCGAACCGGACGCGGCCGGCGCTGTCGACGGTTACGAAGTCAGGTCGCCCGGATATCCGCAGGTGCCGCTGTATCAGGCGGCCGAAGAGTTTCTCAAATGGCATTGAAGAACTCCTTTCCTCCGGACAGTGTGCTTGGACCCACAGACTCTATGCCGAAAACCCCGGGGAATGTTGCGCAGGGCGCAGGAACCGCTCCCAGTGTCATCCGTCCTGTGGTGGTTCGTGGGGCGATTTCCTTGGCAATCCGCCCGGATTGACGGGCGCTCCTTCCGTGTTGCCGCATGCAAACTGGGCCCTGGGGCTCGAATGGCTCCGTGGCAGATGGCGGTTCTGGCAGGTGAAGGAATGGGATTCGCGCGGGTGCTGAGCCGGGCGCAGGCCGGGCTGGATGCGCCACAGGTGGCGGTGGAGGTGCACCTGGGCAGCGGGCTGCCCACCTTCTCCATCGTGGGACTGCCTGCCGCAGCGGTGAAAGAAAGTCGCGAACGCGTGCGCGCGGCGCTGTCCACCTGTGGGTTCGACCTGCCGGCGGGGCGCATCACGGTCAATCTGGCGCCAGCCGACCTGCCCAAGGAGGGCGGGCGTTACGACCTGCCGGTGGCTGTGGGTGTCCTGCTGGCCTCGGGACAGGTCGATCCGGGCTTCGACCCGGCCCGCACCGAGTTCTATGGCGAGCTCGCCCTCACGGGTGAACTCAAACCCGTGCCGGGGTTGCTGCTGGCGGCATTGCATGCGCGGCGTGCCGGGCACGCCATCGTCGTGCCTTCGTTCAACGTACGGGAAGTGCTTCCAGCGGGTACCTGTGTGCTGGCGCTGTCGAGCCTCGCGGAGCTGGCTGGAGAGGGGCAGGGGCTGCAGTGTTTCATCGACGATCCACATGCGGCCGATGAACTCGATGAGCAACGCGACGCCGGCGTGGACCATGCGGGCGTGCCCGATCTGTCCGACGTCCGCGGGCAGCACCAGGCCAAGCGTGCCCTGCTGATCGCGGCGGCCGGCGCGCACAGCCTGCTGATGATCGGCCCGCCGGGGTCGGGGAAGACCATGCTGGCGCAGCGCCTGCCCGGCCTGCTGCCACCGCTGGATGAGGCGCAGGCGCTGGAGGTGGCGGCGATCGCGGCCGTGGCGGAGTGCGCGATGCGTGACGGCGGTGGCCATGCGCGCCACCGCAGGCCGCTGGCCTGCAGCGTGCCGCCGTTCCGCGCGCCCCACCACACGGCTTCCGCACACGCCATCGTGGGTGGCGGCAGCAGCGTGCGGCCCGGCGAGGTGAGCCTCGCGCATCATGGCGTGCTGTTCCTCGACGAGTTGCCCGAGTTCGACCGGCGCGTGCTCGAGTCGCTGCGCGAGCCGCTGGAGTGCGGGCGTGTCAGCGTGGTGCGCGCCAACCAGCGCGCCGAGTACCCGGCCTCGTTCCTGCTCGTGGCGGCGATGAATCCCTGTCCCTGCGGGCGGCACGGGCTCGCGTCACCGCCGTGCACTTGCCTTCCGGAGCAGGTGAAGCGCTACAACGCGCGCATCTCCGGTCCCCTGCGTGACCGCATCGACCTGCAGCTCAGGCTGGCGCAGGTGCCGGCCGAGGCCATCGTGGGCGGCGCGGCCGGGAACACCCCATGCGGCGCCACCGGGCCCGGCGTCCCTGCCACCAGCGCACAGGCGCGCGCGCTGGTGCACGCGGCGCGCCGCCGCCAGCTTGCGCGCCAAGGCTGCCTCAACGCCCATCTCTCCGCCGCCGACACCATGCGCCACTGCATGCCCGACGCCGGGGGCGCGGAACTGCTGCGCGCGGCGACGAACCGCCACGGATTGTCGGCGCGGGCCCAGCACCGCGTGCTGCGCGTGGCGCGCAGCATCGCGGACCTGGAAGGCCGACATAACGTCGGCCCGATCGACGTTGCTGAATCACTGGCGCTGCGCCTGCAAGACTGAAACAATCCCGCGGCCATTCCAACAACAGCGGCCGTCACACGGCCGTATCCGGTCTCTCGGGGAGTCCTATGAATGACGTTGCTGCGACACCGGCCCCGGTCTCTGCGCCGGCCCTGCGGGAACTGCCGATCGAGTTCCGCGGCACCGGCGGCGAGTACTTCCGCATCTGGATCGTCAACCTGCTGCTGACCATCGTCACGCTGGGCATCTATTCGGCATGGGCGAAGGTCCGGCGCCTGCGCTACTTCTACGGCAGCACCTCGCTGGACGGCAGCAGCTTCGAATACCACGGCAGGCCGGTCGCCATCCTGAAGGGCCGGCTCATCGTCTTTGGCGTGTACCTGGTGTTCGTCGCCCTGGGCTACCTCTGGCCGAAGGCGCAGTTGGTGGCCGCCCTGCTGGTGATCGCCGGCCTGCCCTGGATCATCGTGCGCTCGCGCCTGTTCCAGATGCGCATGACCTCCTGGCGCGGACTGCGCTTCAACTTCCACGGCCGCTACGGCGGCGCGTTGCTGAATTTCATCGTCTTCCCGCTGCTGTCCCTGCTCACGCTGATGGGGCTGTGGCCGTATGCGCAGTGGCGGCAGGTGAGCTACTTCGCCACCAACACGGCATACGGGGCGCAGCGATTCGGTTTCACCACCACGGTGGGGACGTACTACAGGATCTTCCTGGTGCTGGTGGGCATGTCTTTCCTGGGCTTCCTCGTCGGCGTGGGTGGGGTGGCGATGCTCGTCGGCCTGGTCATCGGGGTGACCGCGGCCGCCGGCGGCGGCGGTCCCGAGGACATGGCGGCCGTCGCCGGCGCCGCCATGGCCATGTCCTTGTCCATCGCCGTCACCGTCGTGCTGGTGACCATGCTGCTGCAGGCCTACTACCGGGCGCACTTCCTCAATGCATCCGTCGGCGGCGTGAACGTGGGACCGCACCGCCTGAATTCGCGGCTGCGCACCATGCCGCTGCTGGGCATCCTGCTCACCAACCTGCTGGGCATGGTGTTCACGCTGGGCCTGTTCTACCCGTGGGCGAAGATCCGCCTGCTGCGCTACCAGCTCGCCAACACCTCGGTGACCGTGGAGGGCGACCTCGGCCAGTTCGTGGCCGATGCCGCGGCGGACGCCAGCGCGCTGGGCGAGGAGGCCGGGGACTTCCTCGACATCGACTTCGGGATCTGATGGTCCGGGGCAGCTACTTCGATGCGCGCACCGCCCGGAACGTGCCGGCGGAGCTGGACGCCACCGCCGGCGGGCAGTGGCGGCTCGTGCTCGGGGATGGCGGCGAGCTGCTGTTGGAGCCCTGGCAGGTGCGGGTGTCCGACCGCATCGGCAGCGTGCCGCGCCGCCTGCACCTGCCCGGCGGCGCGGAGTTCGAGACCCGCGACAACGACGGTGTGGACGCGCTGCTGCACCAGGTCGGCCTTCCGGGCCGCGGCGGCGCCGTGCACGCGCTGGAGCGCCGGTGGGGCATCGCGCTCGGGGCGCTGGTCGCGGTGGTGCTGGTGGTCTTCCTCTCGATCCGCTACGGCCTGCCGGCGGCCTCGGGATGGGTGGCGCACCGCATGCCGGCCGAGGCCGACCTGCTGATCGGCGAGCAGGTGCTGGAGGTGCTGGACAGCACGCTGATGCGGCCCACCCGGCTCTCCACCGCCGAGCGCTTGCGCATGCAGGGCCTGTTCGCCCGCGTGACCGCCGGGATGGACGACGGTCATGCCTACCGGCTGGAGCTGCGCTACTCGCGCATCGGGCCGAACGCGCTGGCGCTGCCCTCGGGCATCGTGGTGGTCACCGACGCCATGGTGGTCCTCGCGGACAACGACGAGGAACTGCTGGCGGTGCTGGCGCACGAGGTAGGGCACGTGCGCGGCCGGCATTCGCTGCGCCAGCTCATCCAGAACGCGGGCATCTCGGCGCTGGCGCTGGCCGTGCTGGGCGATGTGGGTTCAGTTTCCGCAGTCCTGTCGTCGGCGGGGCCGGTGCTGCTGCAGCTGCAGAATTCGCGCAACCTGGAGCGCGAGGCCGACGCATTCTCACGCGCCTGGCTGCAAGCCAACGGGATCGATCCGGTGAACTTCGACCGCATCCTGTGCCGGATGCCGGGCGCGGGCTATGGCGACGACCCGATGCTGTTCCTTTCCACGCACCCGCCGACCTCGGAGCGGGCGCGCTGCGGCGCCGGCGGGGAGGCCGGCGCCGGCGATGCCGCGGAGGCTCAGAGCCCCAGCATGTGATCGACGGCCTCGCGGATCAGCTCGTCGCTGATGTCCGTGCGGCCGCCCTTGGCGGGCATCACGCCGGCCTTGCCGGTGAAGCCCTCGATGGCGTGCTTGTAGAGCGTGGCCTTGCCCTGCGCGATGCGCGGCTGCCAGGCGGCGGCGTCGCCCGCCTTCGGGGCGCCGGCCAGCCCGACCCCGTGGCAGGCCTTGCAGGACACCTCGTACACCTGCTCCCCGTTCTCGAGCACCGTGCTCACCGCGGCCACCGGCTGGGCCGTCACCGGGGCGATCGCCAGCGCGCTGTTGTCCTGGCCGGCCACGGCCACGCGGGCCGGCGGCGCCAGGCGGTCGGCCACGGTCTGCTGCAGCAGCGGATCCTGCAGCACGCGGGGCGCCTGCTCGTTCTTGCCCATGTACCGGGAGATGGCGAACACGATGATCGCGAAGGCGACCAGCAGGCCGAGAACGACGCTGAAAACATTGAAAAAGTGGGTATCTTGCTTGCTCACTGGCGGGGGGTCCGGTCAAAGGATGCAGGTCAATCGCGGAATTATAGGGAACCGGCGCGCTTTGGTCAGTCCAGGGGACTGTCGGGGGCTAGAATCATGGAACGCTCCTGCTGCGGCCGGATCGAAGGGGGTATGCAAACTGTGAGGAAGGTATTGTACTTGGTCGCGGCCTGGGCGGTAACTGCCCATGCTGCGGGGCAGGAGCCGGCGGCGCCCGCCGACCCCCACCTGGGCCTGATCGACACCTATTGCTCGGAGTGCCACAACTCCACCGACTGGGCGGGCGGGGTGGCCTTCGACACCTACACCGCCGCCGACGTCCCCGAGGACATCGAGGTCTGGGAGGCCACGGTCAGGAAGCTCCGCGGCCACCTGATGCCGCCCCCGGGCAGCAAGCAGCCCACCCAGGCCGAAAAGGACCAGCTGGTGAACTGGCTGGAGACGCGGCTCGACGCCCGTCCGGCCACCCCGCGCGCCGGCCACGTGACCGCGCAGCGCCTGAACCGCACCGAATACGCCAATGCCGTGCGTTCCCTGCTGGGCGTGGAGATCAAGGTCGAGGACCTGCTGCCGCCCGAGATCGAGATGGACGGGTTCGACAACATCGCGGCGGTGCTGACGGTCTCGCCGACCTTCCTCGACCAGTACATCGGCGCCGCGCGCTACATCTCCAGGCGCGCCGTGGGCGACCCGAAGCCCAAGATGAGCAAGACCGTGCATCTGCCGGGCGGCGCCAGCTCCACGCCGATGCCGCTGGGCAGCGCCGGTGGCATGGCGTTCAAGCACTTCTTCCCGGCCGACGGCGAGTACCGCCTGAGCCTGCTCGATGACCTGACCGGCGGCCTGTACACGCACCAGTCGCTGTTCCGCCGCACCATCGTCATCTTCATCGACGGCAAGGAAGTGTTCCGCGCCGACATCGGCGGCAAGGACGACCTGGGCCTGGCCGACAAGCTGGCGCAGGAGGGCCGCGACAAGGTGATGTCGCGCTTCCAGAACATTCCCGTGCACGTGACTTCCGGGACGCACGAGGTGGTGGTCACCGCGATGGAGCGCGCCCGCGTGCTCTCGGACGAGAACATCGGCGCCGGCGGCGGCTTCGGCGCCGCCGGGGGCGGCCTGCGGCTCTCGCAGGGCGTCGAGGTCAGCGGTCCTTATGGCGAGACCACCATCGGCAGCTCGCCCAGCCGCGACCGCATCTTCGTGTGCTATCCGGCCAGCGCCGAGGAGGAGCGTCCCTGCGCGCAGAAGATCGCGCGGCACCTGGCCACGCGCGCCTACCGCCGCCCCGTCAACGATGCCGACGTCGAGAAGCTGATGAAGTTCTTCGACGCCGGCCGGCGCGAGATCGGCCACTTCGACGGCGGCGTGCAGGAGATCGTGATGGGCACGCTGTCCAGCCCGGACTTCCTGTACCGCATCATCGCGCCGCGCGAGGGGCCCGGCCCGCAGCCGCTGAACGACCTCGAGCTGGCCTCGCGCCTGGCGTTCTTCCTGTGGAGCGACCTGCCGGACGAGGAGCTGCTGCAGCTGGCCGTGGAGGGCAGGCTCAAGGACCAGGCCGTCTATGACGCGCAGGTGTTGCGCATGCTGCAGGACCGCCGTGCGCAGGCGCTGGTGGACGGCTTCGCCATGCGCTGGCTGAACGTGGACGACCTGCATGCGGTGGACCCGGATCCGACCATCTTCCGCGGCTTCAGCGAGGCGCTGCGCAACGATTTCTCCACCGAGATCCGCCTGTTCCTGTCGGAGGTGCTGCTGCAGAACAGGAGCGTGCTGGAGCTGCTCGACGCGGACTACACCTACGTGAACGACCGCCTCGCACGCCACTACGGCATCAGCGGCGTGCTCGGCTCGCAGTTCCGCCGTGTGAAGCTCGACAACCCGGTGCGCTTCGGCCTGCTGGGCAAGGCCGCGGTGCTGCTGCGCACCTCCTATGGCGACCGCACCTCGCCGGTGCTGCGCGGCGCCTGGGTGCTCGAGCGCATCATGGGCACGCCGGCCACGCCGCCGCCGCCGGGCGTGGAGACCAACCTGAACCCGAAGGAGGGCGAGCAAGCCACCACGCTGCGCGCGCGCCTGGAGGTGCATCGGCAGGTGAAGAGCTGCAACCAGTGCCACGGCGTGATCGATCCGCTGGGCCTGGCGCTGGAGAACTTCGACGTGATCGGCGCGTGGCGCACGCGCGAGAGCGATTCGCGCCAGCCCATCGACGCCAGCACCACGCTGCCCGACGGCACTCCCGTCAACGGCGTGGTGGAGATGCGCAAGCACCTGATGGAGCGCCCGGAGCAGTTCGCCTGGGCGATGACGCAGAAGCTCCTGATGTACGCCACCTCGCGCGAGATCGAGGCGCACGACATGCCGCAGGTGCGCAAGATCGTTCGCGACGCGGCGGCCAGCAACTACCG
The DNA here is from genome assembly GCA_003242275.1 of Pseudomonadota bacterium. The sequence continues at coordinate 8,292 of QGUX01000055.1, forward strand.
GTTCTTCGACCTGGTGAAGGGCGTGGTGAACTCCGACGCCTTCCGCCTGCAGGCCGAGCCGCACGATACCGGCGGACACGGGACCACGATGGCCCGGGCCGACCGGGACTGACCAGAGGGGAGTCGACATGACGTTCTTGACGAAGAAGCACATCTCCCGCCGGACCACGCTGAAGGGCCTCGGCGTGTCGCTGGCCCTGCCGTTCCTCGATGCCATGGTGCCGGCCGGGACGGCGCTGGCGAAGACGGCTGCATCGCCCAAGACGCGCGTCGGGTTCTTCTACATCCCGCACGGCGCCATCATGGACAACACGCCGTACGGCAAGGAAGTCGACGCGTGGACGCCGAACACCGAGGGCGGCAGGTTCGAGCTGAACAAGATCATGAAGCCGCTGGAGAAGTACAAGCAGTACGTGCTCTCGTTCGCCAACCTCGAGAACGCGGCCTGCGCCGGCTCGGTGCACACGCTCAACCCCGCCACCTGGCTGTCGGCCACGCGGCCGGCGGGCGGCGGCCCGGGCGCCAACATGTCGATCACGCTGGACCAGATCATCGCCGGCGAGATCGGCCAGGAGACCGCGCTGCCCTCGCTGGAGGTGGCCGCCGAGACCACCATCCAGAGCGCGGCCTGTGGTGGCGGCGCCGGCGCCTGCTACTACAGCTCCACGCTGTCGTTCCGCGATGCCAACACGCCGCTGCCGATGGAATACAACCCCCGCAAGGTGTTCCTGCAGCTCTTCGGCGAGGGTGACACCGAGGCCGAGCGCGCGCTGATCCAGCGCCAGACCACCAGCATCCTCGACCTGATCTCCGACAGGACGAAGGCGCTGCGTGCCGAACTCGGCCCGGCGGACCAGCGCGTGATGGACAGTTACCTCGAGACCGTGCGCGAGATCGAGCGGCGCCTGGAGAAGGCGCGCCAGCGCGACCTGTCGGCCATCGAGCTGCCGGATGCGCCGGTGGGCGAACTGGATGCCTTCGACGAGCAGGTCAGGCTGATGTTCGACCTGGTCGCGCTGGCCTTCCAGGCCAACCTGACGCGCGTGGCCTCCTACATCATGGTGGCCGAGGGCACCAACCGGGCCTACCCGTTCCTGAACGTGCCTGATTCCTTCCACCCGCTGTCGCACCATGCCAACGACCGCGAGCGCCTGCGCAAGCTGGTGCTGGTGCAGACCTGGCACATGGAGCGCTTCGCCGAATTCCTCGACAAGATGGCGAAGACCGACGACGGCGACGGCTCGTTGCTCGACCATTCGATCTTCATGTACGGCTCGAACATGTCGAACAGCGACCGGCACAACAACTACCCGCTGCCAGTGATCCTGGTGGGCGGCGCCAACGGCAAGTTGAAGGGCGGCCGCCACGTCGTGCCGCCGGAGCGCACGCCCATCGCCAACCTGCACCTGACGGTGCTGAACAAGCTGGGCATCGAGCGCGAGAAGCTCGGTGACTCCACCGGCTTCATTTCGGGGGTCTGAGGTGCGCAAGGGGATGCCCACCAGGCGCGACGTGCTCGGCGCCGGCATTGGCATGGCCGCCAGCCTGTCGCTGGCCGGCTGCGCATCGACGCGCATGGCCTCGGGTGGCGGCGACGCGAAGCAGGCGTCGCCGGTCTACGCCGCGACGGTGACCCCGCTGACGGAGCGGCTGGCGCTGGTCAGCGGACTGGGCGGCAACGTCGTCGCGCTGCGCGGCGAGGAGGGGCTGCTGCTGGTGGACAGCGGCGCGCCCGGCGCCACCGGCAAGCTCCAGGCCGCGCTGGCGGAATTCGCGCCGGGCGCGAAGGTGGCCGTCGTGATCAACACGCACTGGCACGAACTGCAAACCGGCGGCAATGCCGGGTTCGCAAGGCAGGGGGCGCGGCTGATCGCGCACGCCAAGGCCGCGCAGCGCATGAGGGTGCCGCAGTTCGTGCCGTGGGAGGACCGCTACCTGCCCGCGCGCGAGAAGGAAGCCGTGCCCACCGAGGTGTTCTACACCGGCTCGAAGGAGCTGACCTTCGGCGGCGAGCGCATCGAGTACGGCTACCTGCAGCAGCCGCACACCGACGGCGACCTGTACGTGTGGTTCAAGGACTCCAACGTGGTGCTGGCCGGCGATGCGGTGGCGCCGGTGTCCGATCCGGAGATCTGCTGGTTCGAGGGCGGCTGGGTCGGCGGGCGCGTCGACTCGCAGCAGAAGATCCTGGGGATGGGCGATGAGTCCGCGCGCATCATCGCCTCCACCGGCGGCGTGCTCTCGCGCGAGGAGGTCAGGGTGGAGAACGAGGCCCTGGTGGCCATGTTCGACCGGGTGTCCGAGGCCATGCGCAAGGGCTTCACCACCGAAGACATGCAGAACGCGCGGCTGCTCGACGGCCTGCCGCGCACCTGGGCCGACCCGGACAAGGCGCTGTACGACGCCCACAAGAGCATGTGGGCGCACTACAACAAGCTCTCGCACACCATCGTGTGACCGCATGCGCGCGCCGACCGGCAAGTCCGCCTTCCTCGCCCTGGCAGCCGCAGCGCTGCTCTGGCCGGCCAGCGTGCCGGCCGGCGGGCTGGCCGAGCTGATCCGCGACGGCGACCGCATGGCCGTGCAGCGCCTGCTGGAGAAGAAGGGCGCCGACGTGAACGCGCCGGCGGCCGACGGCAGCACGCCGCTGATGTGGGCCGTGCATCGGGTCGACCACGAGCTCGTGGCCGCGCTGCTGCAGCGTGGCGCGGATCCCAACGCGCGCAACGTGCTGGGTGCCACGGCGCTCACCGAGGCAGTGTCGCTGGGCGATGAGCGGCTGGTGAGGATGCTGCTCGATGCGGGCGGCGATCCCGACCTCGGCAACGACGACGAACAGACGCCGCTGATGCTGGCCGCGCGCATCGGCTCGCTGCCGATCGCGAAGCTGCTGGTCGAGGCCGGCGCCGACGTGAATGCGCGCGAGCGGTACCGCGAGCAGACCGCGCTGATGTGGGCGGTGGCCGAGGGCCACGCCCACGTGGCGGAGTACCTGATCGGCAAGGGGGCCGAGGTGGACGTGCGCGCGGCCTCGAACGACTGGGGCAACCAGATCACCTCCGAGCCGCGCGCGCAATACCGTCCCGCCGGCGGGCATACGCCGCTGCTGTTCGCGGCGCGCTCGGGCTGCACGCCCTGCGTGAAGCTGCTGGTGGAGGCCGGCGCCGACATCGACCGGCCCACGCCCGAGGGCGTGACGCCGCTGATGATCGCCATCGACAACGGCCACTACGACACGGCCAACGCGCTGCTGGACCTCGGCGCCAACCCGCACATCCCCGACTGGTGGGGGCGCACGGCGCTGTACGTGGCCATCGACATGAACAGCCGCATGGCGGGCGGTCCGCGCGGTGGCGGCGCCGGCGGTTCCGCGCCGGCCGGGGAGGCCGGCGCCGGTGCGCGCGGCGGCGGGCGCGACGCCCCGCTGGCCGAGGGCGTGCGCTTCGCCGATGCGCCGGTGGCGCGGCCGCGCTCCAGCGCGCTGCAGGTGGCCGAACGGCTGCTCCGGATGGGCGTGGATCCCAACACCCAGCTCAACATGCACCGCCCCGGGCGCGGCGGCAACACCGCGCGCTTCACCGACGACCTGCTGACCACCGGCTGCACGCCGCTGCTGCGCGCCGCATGGTCGGCCGACCATCGTGCCGTGGAGCTGCTGCTGCGCCATGGCGCGCTGCCTGACGTGCCGAACGTGATGGGCGTGACGCCGCTGATGGGCGCCTCGGGCATCGGCTACGGCGGCGGTTCCTCGCGCGCCGGCGTGCAGGCGCTGGGACCGGATCCGGAGGCCAATGCGATGGAGGTGATCCGCCTGCTGCTCGCCGCCGGCGCCGACGTGAACGCGCGCATCACCGACACTTCCAGCCGCACCGCCATCATCGCGCGTCCCAGCGCCATGACCGACCGCGAGGGGCAGACCGCGATCTTCGGCACCATCAGCCGTGGCTGGCCCCGCGTGGCGAAGCTGCTGCTCGAGAACGGCGCGCGCGTGGACATCAAGGACGCCAGGGGCCGCACGCTGCGCGAAGCCCTGGAAGGCAAGGCCGGCGGACGCGACGAACCGGCGACCGGCGAGATCCGCCAGGTGATCGAGGCGGCCCTCGGAGGCTGATGGCCAGTCTCTATCCCCACATCAAGGCCCTGCACGTGGCCATGGTGCTCGCCAGCGTGTGCGTGTTCGCGCTGCGCGGCGCGGGATCGCTCGCCGGCCAGCGCTGGCCCATGGCGCGGCCGGTCCGCTGGCTGAGCTATGCCGTCGATACCACGCTGCTCGCGGCCGCGCTGGCGCTGTTGACCATCCTGCCCTGGGGACTGTTCGCCAATGGCTGGCTGGCGGTGAAGGTGGGGCTGCTGGTGGTGTACATCGTGCTCGGGTACTCGGCGCTGCGCGTGCGTGGCCGGCCGCCGGTGCGCGTGCTGCTGTATGTGACCGCACTGCTGGTGTATGGATGGATGAACACCATCGCCCGTGCGCATCACCCGCTCGGCATCCTGCGCGGGCTGCTCTCCTGACCCGCTCGTCATCCCGCCCTGCACCATCACTGTCGCTGTAGGACGACAGTGACGCGATGTCGGGAACGGGAACCGCTGCAGGGCGGCCCGCCCGTGCCCAATCTGTTTGTCCCGACAACACGCGGGTCGCGGCGCGGACGCCTGGGACATGAAGGGGCGAATTCCAAGAATCACCGTGCTGGGCAACAACGCCGGCCGCAACCTCGGCGACATGGCCATCCTGTCGAGCATCTTCCACAGCCTCGCGCGCCGCATCCGCGGCGTGCGCTTCTACGTGCCCTCGACCAACCCCCGCTGGACGCGCCAGCACTATGGCGGCCGCTTCGACCTGCGCGCCCTGTCGGTAATGCCCTGGACCGGCAGCATCCGCCTGCTGGGCGTCCCGACGCTGTGTGCGTTCGCGTGGAGCGACGTGGCGATGATCTGCGACGGCATCATCTTCGGGAACCGGCTGTTCAATCCCGCGTTCAACTACCTGGTGACGCTGGTGGTGCTGGTGCCCGCGGCGCGCCTGATGGGCTGCAAGGTGGTCTGCTACAGCTGCGGCATCGGGCCGTTTCCGTCGCGCCTCAGCCGGATCTTCGCGCGCTGGACGATGAACCTGTGCGACCTGCTGATGGTGCGCGATCCAGAAAGCCTGCAGCTCGCGCGCAGCATCGGGGTCACGCGCTCCATCGAGGTGACCGGGGACGCGGCCTTCATCAATCCCGTGTCGGGGGAGGATCGCGCCCTGCGCATCCTCGATGAACTCGGTGTCGATCCCCACGCACGGCTGCTCGGCATCAACGTGACCGCCTACATGGACCGGTGGCTCGCGCCGGGCGAGAAGCTCGCGCGCGACGCCGATTTCGTCAACGTGATGGCCGAGGGGGTGCGCCGCGCGCGGGCGAGGGCGACGGAACCGTTCACGCCGCTGGTATTCTGCACGCAGCCCATGGACGAGGAAGCCTGCGGCCGCCTGGCCGCCGCCATCGGCGCACGCGTGCTGTCGAGCGCGAAGTACCTGAGCCATGACGTGCAGGCGGTGATGCGCCGCTGCCAGCTGATGCTGGGCATGCGCTTCCACTCGCTGGTACTGGCGGCCGCGGTGGACACGCCGGTGGCGGCGGTGGTGTATGCGCCCAAGGTGCGCGGACTGATGCGCATGCTCGACAGCGGCGAGTTCGCGCTGGAGATGGCGGGCCTGACATCCGCCGGCCTGGCGGCCAGGCTGGTTGCGGCCTGGGTGCGGCGGGACGAGCTGCGCGCCAGGCAGGCGCGCACGGTGCGCGAGCAGAAGATGGGCGCGGAACGCGCCGCCGACATGCTGGCATCGCGCTACTTTCCATCGGCCATGCCGGCACGCATGGAGCAGGGCGGAAATGCGGCGCTCGCCGCGGCGGAAGAATGGGAATGGGACGACCCCGTCGCGGATGCGGGAAGCAGCGGTTCCTGGCGGCGGGTGGAGTGATTGGCGCGCCCGACTGGATTCGAACCAGTGACCCCTGCCTTCGGAGGGCAGTACTCTATCCAGCTGAGCTACGGGCGCCCTGACTGATGCGGACCGCAAAGGGTACTAGACGGCGGGGCCTGCGACCAGCCTCCCCGCCCTACAACCATCCCTTCCGGCGGAACCACAGGTACGGCAGCACCGACGACACCACCATCGCCGCCAGCGCCACCCAGAACCCGGCCGGGTGCTGCAGCGCCGGGATGTACTTGAAGTTCATGCCGAACAGCGCCCCGATCACCGACGGCGGCAGCAGCAGCACGGTCACCACCGAGAAGATCTTCAGGATGTTGTTCTGATCGATGTTGATCATCCCCAGCGTGGCGTCGAGGATGAAGTTCAGGTTGGTGGCGAGGAAGCCGGCGTGGTCGCTCATGGCCACCACGTCCTTGGACAGGGTGCGCAGCCGCTCGCGCTGCTCCTGCGGCATGTTGACCGTGGCCTGCTGCACGAAGGCCAGCAGGCGCGCCAGGCTGGCGAGGCTCTCGCGCGCCCGGGCGATCAGGTCGCCGCTCTGGCCGATGTACTCGAGCAGCTTGCGGAAGTCGCGCGCCTGCCGCCGCGCCTCCGCGCCGCTGGCGGGCATGCGGCGGTTGAAGATCTCGGCCGAGGCGGTGTCGATGTCGGCACCGACGCGCTCGATCACGTCGGCGATGCGCTCGATGATGAATTCAAGGATGCCGGCCAGCACCGCCTGCGCGGTGGTGTTGGCCTGGGGATGCCGCTCGGTGTGCGCGATGAAGCGCCGCATCGGCAGCGGGTCCACGTAGCGGTTGGTGACCAGCCGTGAGCCACGCAATATGAACGTGATCTGCCCGTTTTCCGGCGCCTGGGTCTCCAGCCGCGTGACCACGGTGGCCGTCAGGTACAGCGCGCCGGCTTCCTCGTACAGCCGCGAGGAGGACTCGATCTCGCGCATCTCCTCGCGGGTGGGAATGTCGAGGCCGAGCCGCTGCTCGACGAGGCGTTC
>QGUX01000294.1 GCA_003242275.1 Pseudomonadota bacterium
GGGGAGGTGGCGGCTGCGCGGACTCCAGGAGTGGGCTTGACCGGGATGTCCATGGTGCCTCGCTAACGGGAGCAGGCGGGAGCCTTGCGGCCCCCGCCATTTCCTTCACTGTGCCACGTGCCCGCTACCCGACTAGCGGAGCAGCGACAGCACGTTCTGCGGCAGCGTGTTGGCCTGGGCGACCATCGCCGTGCCGGCCTGCTGCAGGATCTGGGCGCGGGTCAGCTCCGCCGTCTCGGCGGCGAAGTCCGTGTCCAGAATGCGGCTGCGGGAAGCCGACAGGTTCTCGGTGACGGTCTGCAGGCTGTTGATGGTCGACTGGAAGCGGTTCTGGATCGCACCCAGCGTGCCGCGCAGGTCGCTCACCGAGGTCAGCGCCGCATCCACGCGCAGGATGGCGTCGTTGGCATCACCGACGGTCAGCACCTTGACCTGGCTCAGGCTGCCACCGATCGCGACTTCGCCCGCCGTCAGGCCGAGGTCCGCCGCACGGTCGCCGCCGAGGGTGAAGGCCGACTCGGAGAAGATCGTCAGCTTGCCGCTATCGGCGTCCACCGAGGTGAACACGCCGGGCGCGGCCGCGCTGATGGCATCGGCCAGGTCCTGCATCGAGGCGAACGTGCCGGTGATCTCGACGGCATTGCCATCGCCCACGGCGATCGTCAGGTCACCCGCCTCCAGCTCCAGGCCGGCGTCAACCGCCGGACGGGAGATTTCCAGCGTGGTGCCGTTGACGTTGACTTCCCAGTCGGCGCCCAGCTTGCCCTGGAGCCAGGCAGCGGCATCGTTGATGTCATCGCCGTTCTGGGGGGCGTACTCCGACCAGTCCACGGTCACGTCGCCGTAGGTCACCTGACCGATGGTGTCGAACGCGGTCGGGTCCTCCATGTCCACGCCGTTGAGGTCCTGGCTCGTATTCACGGCCTCCAGGGCCTCGGCCGGGAAAAGGGCGCTGATGTCGTCAGTGGACACGCTGGCGATCTGGCCGATGTCGGTGGTCTTCATGCTGGTCGTCAGGCCCACCGAGATGGTCTCGCCGACGTTGGCGCCGACCTGGAACATGGCGTTGCCGAAGCTGCCGTCGAGCACCTTGCGGCCGTTGAACGAGGTCTGCGTGGCAATGCGCTGGATCTCCTGCAGGCGCTGCTGCACCTCGCGGTCGAGGGCGGCGCGGTCGCTGTCGGAGTTGGTGGCGTTGGCCGACTGCACGGCCAGCTCGCGGATGCGCTGCAGGTTGTTGGTCACCTCCTGCAGGGCTCCCTCGGTGGTCTGGGCCAGCGAGATGCCGTCGTTGGCGTTGCGCACGGCCTGGTTCAGGCCGTTGATCTGCGTGGTCATGCGGCTGGAGATCGCCAGGCCAGCCGCGTCGTCCTTCGCGCTGTTGATGCGCAGGCCCGAAGACAGGCGCTGCAGCGAGGTGGCCAGCGCACTGCTGGAGGTCGTGAGGTTGCGCTGCGCGTTCAGCGACATCACGTTGGTGTTGATGACAAGTGCCATTTTCGGTTGCTCCTGTTGGGTTCCTTTCAGTCCCGTCTCTGGCCTCGCGGCCGGCGATTGCCCTGGTGGGGCTGCCGCCTCCCAGTGCGCTCTTCGTGAGGGTTAACGGCGCGGACCGTCGGGACTTGAAGACGCAATGCTCAAAATCGCGGGCCGGAAAGAGACCTGGCTCACATTCGGGCCAGGGCGCCGGACGCCGCTAGAGGATGTCGAAGAGCGACATCTGGCCGATGCGCGTGTAGGCCGCCTGTGCCGCCTGCAGGCCGGCCACCTGCTGGTTCAGGCGGGCAATGGCCTCGGCATAGTCCAGGTCGCGCAGCGCCGAGAGCGACACGGAGAGCTCGTAGTCCATGTCCTGGCGCTGGCTGTCCGCGGCATCCAGTGCCGCCAGCCGGGCGCCCGTCTCGGCCCGCAGGTTGACCACGTGGTCCATGGCCGTGGTGAGCTGGCCCAGCGCCTTGTTGACCGCGGTGCCGAGCCGGGCACGCGCCTCCGGCGCGCCGGCGCCCTGCTCCAGCGCCCGGATCAGGTCCTCGAGCGTACGGAAGACGTCCTCGGTGCCGGCCGGCTCCACGGTGAAGGTGTCGCCGACGGCCGGCGCTCCCTCGATGGTGACCTGGACGCCATCGAACGAGATCGCGCCGCCGGACGTGTACTGGCCGGTCGCCACCTGCGCGCCACCCGCGTCGGTGACCTCCCAGGTGTCGGCGACACCGTCGGCGTCGGCATCGGTGAAGCGGATGGTGTAGGCGTGCGGCTGCGGTACCGCGGCGGCGGCGGCCGCGGCCGCCGACCACGCCGCCCGGTCGGAAACCTGGTGCTCGCCGATCACGCCGGTGCCGGCCACGTTGCCCTCGCGCACCACGAACACCCCATTGCCCTGCGGGATGTCCATGAACACGCGCTGGCCGCTGAAGCCGTCGGCAATGCTCTGCGTGGCGCTGATGGCCAGCTGCCGCACGCCCTGGTCGCCGGCATAGCTGACATTGCCGCCGGCGGACGAGAACGGCTTGGTCGCCGTTGAATAGCCGGCGAACAGGTACTCGCCGTTGCCGTCCTGGCGGTTGGCGATCTGCATCAGCTCGCTGGCGCGGCCCCTGAGTTCCGAGGCGATGGTGCGCAGCGAGGCATCGTCCATCGCGCCGCTGTTGGCCTGCACCGCCAGCACGTGCACGCGCTGCAGCAGGTTGTTCAGGTCGGTGAACGCCAGTTCGGCGAAACCCAGCCGCTGATGCGCCAGGGTGGAATTGCGTTCGTACTGGCCGAGCTGTGACTGCGCACGCTCCACGCCCAGGATGCGCGTGGCGGCGATGGGATCGTCCGCCGGCGTCTGGATGCGGCGGCCCGTGGCCACCTGCACCTGGGTCTTCGACAGCGCGACCTGCTGCCTCAGGATCTGGGTGATGGCCGAGGTGTGCTGCCCCGGCGTGGAAATGCGGTTGATCATCGGCGCACCGCGTTCATCAGGGTGTCCATCAGTTCCTGCGTGACGCGGATCATCTGCGCCGCCGCCTGGTAGGCCTGCTGGAAGCGCAGCATGGTGGCGGCCTCCTCGTCGAGGTTCACGCCGGAGAGCGCATCCACGGCGGCGAGGCTGTCCTCATAGACGATCTGCTGCGCCTCGAGGGTGGCGTTCGCGCCCGCCGCAGCCACGCCCACCTGGCCGACGAAGCGGTTCATGGCCGCGTCCAGCGACTCGGTGCCGCCCGCCAGCACGCCCCGGCCCAGCGCCCCGGCCATGGCCAGCGCATTGCGGTTGTCGCCCACGCCGCCGGTGTTCGCGGTCACGGTGAAGCTGTCGCCGGCCGCGGGTGCGCCGTCGATGCTGACCCGCCAGCCGTTGAATTCGATGTTGCCGCCGGGCACGTACGCGCCGCCGCCCAGCAGGTTGTCGCCGGCATCGCGCGCCTCCCACGTTCCCGCGTCGGTGAAGCGGATGGTGACCGTGTCGGTCAGGCCGGGGTGGCCCGGATCCAGCACCTCGCCGGCCGAGATCGTGGCGGTGCCGGCGTTGGCGGAAG
>QGUX01000295.1 GCA_003242275.1 Pseudomonadota bacterium
ATGACCTTCTACCGCGCCATGGCCAGCAACCGCGCGGCCACCGAGGGCATGATCCAGGGCGGCATGGGCAACAACCTGCGCGGCACGCTGCCGCCGGTGCCGCATGAGCCCACCTACGAGACCGGCCTGAGCCACGTGGATGGCGCGGTGTCCATGGCCTACACCAGCCTGCCGGGCTCGGCGCGCACGGAGTTCTTCATCGTGGTCGGGGAGATCCCCAGCTACGACGGCGTGCCCGGCGGCAAGCCGGGCTATGCCGTGTTCGGCAAGGTCACCCAGGGAATGGACGTGGTGAAGAAGATCCTGCAGATGCCCAAGGCCGAGAACGCCCGCAACCCGGCCCTGCAGGGCCAGATGCTGGTGGAACCGGTGAAGATCACCGGGGCGCGCAGGGCGCCCCGGCAATAGGCCCGCGCGCTCCTTACCGGGCCACGTGGATGGTGGCCTGCGCCACCAGCCTTCCCACCGGCTCCACCACCGGTCCCTGGAAGTCCTTGTCCGTGACCACCAGCTTCACCCACAGCGCATCCCTGCCCTTGTAGTACGAGGTCTCGCCGGCGGCCTTCAGGGCATCGAGGCTGTCCTGCGCCTTGCCCGACAGCGCCTTGGTGAACCCGGGCAGCTCGAACACCACCCACGAGCCCTCCTCCATCTCGCGCACGCTCAGGTGCATCTCCTTGCGCGTGGTCTTCACGCGGATCTCCTGCCCCGAGCGCACGTTGTGCTGGTTGGCGGTGACCTTGAAGTCCTTGCCATTGCGCTGCAGGACCACGGGCTCGCCGGCGCCCAGGTCGGCCAGGGTTCCGCCCGGCTTGTTCAGGAACAGGCGGCCCACGTCACCCGGGCACACCGCGGCGTTCCAGGTGGGCTCGATCCGGCAGTCCTCGCCGGTGGCGACATTGTCGTTCTCGCCATCGTGGATGATCACCGAGCCATTGGGGATGCCGCCCACCGAGCCGTCGAGGTCCCAGATCACCGCGGTGCGATAGGCCACGCCGCCACGGTTGTCGTTGTCGAACCGCGGGTCGATGTTCGGGAAGTACACCGGCTTGGCGTCGATGAACTTCGCGCCCTTGATGGTGTTGTCGGTGGTGACGCCCGAGCTGGTGAACAGCAGCCACGACAGCGCGCCGGTCTTGCGCAGCGCATTGTCCTGGTAGTTCACGAACGTGGTGTTGATCACGTCGTCGCGGTAATCGTAGTACTCGTAGCCGCGGATCGGGAAGTCGGGGATGGCGCGCTTGGGCACGCTGCGGCCGTAGGCGATCTCCTCCGGCGTCTCGGGGTTGCCGATGTTGTCGGTCTCGCCCACGAACAGCGAATCGACCACCTGCGAGCTGAACGGGTCGCGTCCGGCCGAGCCCGCGGCATGGGTGAAGCCGATGGCGTTGTCGGCGAACTTGATGTTGCGGAACAGGTGGTTCTCGCCGCGGCCCCAGATGCCGCCGTTCCTGTTCTTGTAGGCGACCAGGTCCTCGTACACCGACACCAGCGCCTTGCTGTCGGGGTTGGCGGGGTCCTCCTTCGGCATGTGCGAGTTGCCGGTCAGGCCGAAGGTGTTGTCCACGTTGATGTTGCGGTCGAACATGAACCCGTCGAAGTTCGAGTGGGCCACGTTGCCCCTGAACACGCCCTGCTTCGTCCGGCGCGGCCAGGTGTTCTTGCTGATCTCGGTGTCGAGGAACGCGCCGTTGGGATGCTCGGGCAGCGACATCCAGAAGCCGTTCTCCTCCGAGCCGGCCGCCACGTTGTCGATGAAGTCGTTGTCCGGGTTGGTGATCCAGAACGCCGCCACGGTGTTGTCCGAGGGCAGCAGCGCATCCTTGCCGGAGAAGCTCACCTGCCGGTAGGCAAGGCGGTTGCCGTAGGTGAAGTCCAGCTCGCCATTGGCGGCCAGGTTCACCGGCATGCACTTCTTGGTGGGATGGCACTTCACCCGGATGGCGAGGTTCTTGACGAACTCGTTGCGGGTCTCGATGCCGTCCTCGAGGAAGAAGCAGTGGCCCACGGTGTTGTAGGTCACGTTGTTCTCGATGCGCAGGTTGTTGGTTCCATGCACCGTCACGCAGCGGTTGAAGGTGTCGTGGATGGCCGAGTTGCGGATGTACTGCCCCTTGGCATCGCCGACGAGGTGCCAGTGGATGGGATAGCGCGCCAGCGTCAGGTGCTGGCCCATCAGGTTCAGCTCCACGCCCGAGACATGCATCTTCGAGGAGGGCATGGCCATGATGTGGCCGCCGAAGTACGACTCGGCCGCATCCTCGGAGGCCTGGATCTTGATGTTGCGCGTCAGCAGGCCCACCTCGCCGCGCTCATCCACGTCGTAGGTGACCTGGCCGAAGTGCATGTAGTCCAGCGGCTTGTCCAGCGTGAGGGTGTTGCCGCTGACCGCGGTGAGGGTCCGCCGCTCGGCCTGCTTCGGGTCGAAGTCGGTGGAGGCCAGCACGATCTCGTCGCCCACCTGCCAGCCCCTGGCATCCAGCACCTCGATGGTCGTGGCGCCCTTCTCGGCGGTCTTCGCCAGCTTGGTCCACGTGTGCGTGCGGTTGCCATGCAGGTTCAGCGTGCCGCCGGAGATCATGATGCCGCGGTCGCCCATGCCGGCCATCACGTCCTCGCCCTTCACATTGTCGGTGAGGGTGATGGTGGCATTGCGCCTGTGCGGCCGCTCCGGCGTGCCGATCTCGAGCTCGCCGTGCAGCATGATCCACTCGGTGGTGAGCTCCAGGTCGGCGTTGTCGGCGAAGGTGAGCTTGCCGTGGATGGTCACGCCGTTCAGCGGCGGCGGGGTGACATCCAGCAGCACGGTCTTGCCGGCGGGAATCTCCACCTTGTCGCCCGCGACGGGCACCCGGCCATCCGGCCAGGTGGCCGGATCCGACCATTTCTCACCCCTGGGGCCACCCGCAGCCCGGACGGCATACACGCTGCCCACCACGATCACCCCGGCCAGCACGACAAGAAGGAACGAGCGACCCGCTCTGCTCATGATGACTCCCCCGGCAGGGGGTCCTGCCCCCTTGGAATTGATCTCGCCGCAGCCTAAGGGATGGCTCCTCGCCGGGGCAAGGACCTGCGGGCTGGACCGGCCGGAACCCGGGATCGCCTCACCGGAAAGTCCGCGCCACAGGCGCCGGCCGCGCCCTCGCGCCGCTTCACCGGGTTCCTTCCTTGTCGCAGTGGCCCTGGCCGGCATCGGATAGATTCCATGCCACCGCCTCCACCTCCGCCCGGAGCACCGCATGGTCGTCCACCTCATCGACGGCACCTACGAACTGTTCCGCCACTTCTACGGCCAGCGCCGCTTCAACAAGGGCCGGGACAAGCCATATGCGGCGGTGGCCGGCGTGCTCAGTGCTGCAGATGATCGAGGAAGGCGCCACGCACCTCGGCGTCGCCACCGACCACGTCATCGAATCCTTCCGCAACGACCTCTGGTCCGGCTACAAGACCGGCGACGGCGTCGAACCCGCCCTGCTCGCGCAGTTCGGACCGCTGGAGGAAGC
>QGUX01000056.1 GCA_003242275.1 Pseudomonadota bacterium
TGTGCGAGAAGCTGCTGCCGCTGGTGGACGTGTACCGGGCGCTGTACCGCGCCCGCGGCCGCCGCGGCGCGCTGGACTTCGATGCGCCCGAGCCACGCTTCCTGTTCAACGAGGCCGAGCAGGTGCAGGGCATCGAGCTGCCGCGGCGCAATGACGCGCACCGGCTGATCGAGGAGTGCATGGTGCTGGCCAACGTGGCCGCGGCGCGCGAGCTGGCCTCGCGCCAGCGCCCCACGCTGTACCGCGTGCATGCCGAGCCCGATGCCAACAAGCTGGAGATCCTGGTGAAGACGCTGGCCGCGCTGGGCATCGGCGTGGACCTGCCCGAGGAGATCACCACCCGCGACCTGCAGAAGATCTCCCCGCGCATCCGCGACGCGGCGCTCAAGCCCTTCATCGAGACGCTGGTGGTGCGCTCGCTGATGCAGGCCACCTACCAGCCGGAGAACATCGGCCACTTCGGCCTGGCGCTGACCCACTACGCGCACTTCACCTCGCCGATCCGCCGCTATCCCGACCTGGTGGTCCACCGCACCCTCCGCGCCATGATGGATGCGCGCGATCCGGCCGGCCGCGCCTACGACACGCCGCAGCTGGAGTTCCTCGGCCAGCACCTGACGCTGTGCGAGAAGCGCGCCGACGAGGCCGACCGCTACGTGGACGCGTACCTGAAGTGCGTGTACCTGCGCGACCGCATCGGCCAGACCTTCGAGGCGGTGATCACCGCGGTGGTGGACTTCGGCTGCTTCGTGCAGATCGTCGAGGCGGCGGCCGACGGCCTGCTGCACCTGGACAACCTGCGCGATGATGAATACCTGAAGGATGACGCCCAGCACGCCTGGATCGGCCAGCACACCGGCCGGCGCCTGCAGGTGGGCCAGCACGTGCGCGTGATCGTGACCGCCGTGAACCCGGTGGAAGGCCTGATCGACCTCGACCTCGTGCCCGAAGTGGAAACGCCGTCGGGGCGCGGCGGGCGCAAGCGACGGCGATGAGCCCGACGGCCCAGGTCTACGGCCTGCACGCGGTGCGGGCCCTGCTGCAGCGTTCGGCCGGGCGCGTGCGGCGCCTCATCGTCGATGCGCGTCGCGACGATCCGCGCATGCGCGAGCTGCTGCAGCTCGCCCGGCAGCACGACATCCGCCCCGAGCGTGTGGATGCGCGCCAGCTCGCCGCGCGCCTGGGCGCGGTCAGCCACCAGGGCGTGCTGGCCGAGGTGGAACCGCTGCCGCCCTGGCACGAGGACGAGCTGCTCGAAGCCGTGGCCGCCGCGCGTGACCCGCTGGTCCTGGTGCTCGACGGCGTGCAGGACCCGCACAACCTCGGCGCCTGCCTGCGTACCGCCGACGCCTGCGGCGCGCTGGCCGTGGTGGTGCCGAAGGACCGCGCCGCAGGCCTCAACGCCACGGTGCGCAAGGTGGCCGCCGGCGCCGCCGAGACCACGCCGCTGGCCACGGTCACCAACCTCGCGCGCACGCTCCGGCTGCTGAAGGACGCCGGCCAGTGGGTGGTCGGCGCCGACATGCACGGCCAGCAGCTGGCCTTCGAGGCCGACCTCACCGGCTCGCGCGCCATCGTGATGGGTGGGGAGGGCGAGGGCCTGCGCGAGCTGACCCGCAAGTCCTGCGATGTGCTGGTGCGGTTGCCGCAGGCGGGTTGCGTGGAGAGCCTCAATGTCTCGGTGGCCTGCGGCATGCTGCTGTACGAAAGCGTGCGGCAGCGCCACGTGGTTGCGGGGCGCGGCGCGGGCACGCCCGCGGACTAGGGACTTGCCGCAGCCCGCTGGCGGGAACCGCCTCCCGGATGCGAAAGTCCAAGAACCTGTCAGGCCACTTGCGGCCACGGAAGCCACGGGATGCTGTCGGGTGCAGGCACTGCCCCCGACGCTCATCTTCCGGCGGTAGGTGGACTACAATATTGCCTATACAGTGATTTCCATCGGGGTGGGCTGGCAATGGTCTGGACCAAGCACGACTACGAAGACATTCCGGGCACTTACGTGTTCGACGGCAAGCATGCGCACGGCTCGTACAACCTGAACAAGCTGCTGTTCTCCTTCTGCGAGGAGGCGAACCGCAATGAGTTCGACAAGGACCCGGCCGCCTACTGCGACAAGTTCGGTGTCACCGGCAAGTACAAGGAACTGGTCCTCAAGCAGGACTTCCTGGGCATGCTGCGCGCCGGGGCGAACATCTACTACATGGCCAAGATGGCCATCCCGCGCGGCACCTCCGTGCAGGATTGCGGTGCACGGATGCAGGGCATCACCACCGCCGAGTTCCAGGCCAAGCTGCTGGAGAAGCGCGAGGGCCTGGAGGAGAAGCTGGCGCAACGCGAGGGTTACTGGAATGGCTAAGATCATCGGCGGAGTCACGAGCTCCCACATCCCGGCGGTGGGCAACGCCATCGCCAACGGCCTGACCCAGGAACCCTACTGGAAGCGCTTCTTCGACGGCTACAAGCCGGCGCAGGAGTGGCTGCAGAAGCACCAGCCCGACCTGGCCATCGTGGTCTACAACGACCACGGCCTGAACTTCTTCCTCGACAAGGTGCCCACCTTCGCGCTGGGCTGCGCCGACGTGTACGAGAACGCGGACGAGGGCTGGGCGCTCAAGCCCGTGGCCCCGTTCACCGGTGACGCGCAGTTCTCCTGGCACATCGCCGAGAAGCTGATGGAGCAGGAGTTCGACATCTGCACCTGCCAGGAGATGAAGGTCGACCACGGCTTCGTGAACCCGATCCGCGCGCTGTGGGGCACCCACGAGAAGTGGCCCATCAAGGCCATCCCGCTGGCCGTCAACGTGGTGCAGCACCCCGTGCCCACCGCGCGCCGCTGCTACAAGCTCGGCAAGGCGCTGCGCAAGGCAGTGGAGTCGTACCCGGAGGACATGAAGGTCGTGATCCTCGGCACCGGCGGCCTGTCGCACCAGCTGCAGGGCGAGCGTGCCGGCCTGATCAACGTGGACTTCGACCTGGAGTGCATCGACCGCATCGCCAGTGATCCGGAGTGGTTCGCCAGCTTCAGCAACTCCGAGATCATGCGCCTGGCCGGCACCGAGGGCATCGAGACCATCATGTGGATGGTGATGCGCGGCGCGCTGCAGGATGACGTGAAGATCATCCACAAGCACTACCACGCCCCGATCTCCAACACCGGTGCCGGCGTGCTGGTGCTGGAGAACACGTTCATCTGAAACCCGCCGCCTCGCGCGAGAACCTGCGCGGCAGCCTGCTGATGGCTGCCGCGATGGCGGGCTTCGCGGTCGAGGACGTGCTGGTCAAGCAGATGGCCATGAGCCTGCCGGTGGGGCAGGTGCTGGCCATGGTGGGCGCGGGCGCAGGCCTCGTCTTCGGCCTGATCTCCACCGCGCAGGGCGCGCCACTGGTGTCGCGGATGCTGTTCTGCCGGCCCGTGATGCTGCGCAATTTCTCCGAGGCGGGCGGTTCCGCGGCCTTCGTCAGCGCGCTGGCGCTCACCTCGCTGTCGGGCGCCTCGGCGATCCAGCAGGCCACGCCACTGGCGGTGACGCTGGGCGCGGCGCTGTTCCTCGGCGAGAAGGTACGCTGGCGGCGCTGGACCGCCATCGTCATCGGCCTCGTCGGCGTGCTGCTGATCATCCGGCCGGGCATGTCGGACTTCGATCCCGGCTCGCTGCTGGCGTTGCTGTCCGTGTTCCTGCTGGCCGCGCGCGACCTGGCCAGCCGCGCCGTGCCGCCGGATGTCTCCAGCATGCAGCTTGCCGCCTGGGGCATGCTGTCGCTGGTGCCCGCGGGGCTGCTGATGCTGCTGGTGACGGGCACGGCGCCAGCAGGCGTGGCGGCGCCCGACCTCATCCGCCTGCTGGCCATCCTCTTCGCTGGCGGCGGGGCGTACTACGCCATCGTGCTGGCCACGCGCATCGGTGAACTCTCGGCGGTGATGCCGTTCCGCTACGCGCGCCTGGTGTTCGCGCTGGTGCTCGCGTACTTCGTGTTCGGCGAGCGTCCCGACGGCCTGATGCTGCTCGGCTCGGGACTGATCGTGGGCACCGGCCTGTACACGCTGTGGCGCACGGCCCAGCAGGCGCGGGCGGCGGCGCGCGAGGGCGGGTGACGATCCTGCCCGGCGCCCCGGAACGGGAATGAAGCGGCCCGCGCGGTGAACGGCGGGCCGGATCTTCAGCCCACCGGCACGTCGGGACCCGGGAACTGCGCCTCGTCCAGGTGGAGCACCTCGAACACGTGCCCGTCCGGATCGGCGAAGCTGCGCTGGTACATGAAGCCGTAGTCGCGTGCGGGACCGGCTTCCGTGCCGCCGTTGGCCAGCGCCGCGGCCACCATCGAATCCACGTGCGCCCGATCGTCCGCATTGGTGGCCAGCAGCACCTGCAGCTCCCGCTGCGTGTCGCAGATCTTCCGGTCGGTGAAGGTCTGGAAGTAATCGCGCTGGAGCAGCATCAGGCAGATGTCGTCGGACAGCGCCACGCATACGGCCTGCCGGTCGTCGGAGAACTTCGGGTTCACCGTCAGGCCCAGCGCCACGTAGAAGGCCTTCGACCGGGCCAGGTCGGTGACGGGCAGGTTGACGTAGATCTGCTTGGCCATGGGTGCGACTCCTTTGGTGATGATCCGCCTGGGGGCGGTTCCCGCCCCTCCTGCAGCAACGACGGGCGGGCGGGGCGGAAATCGACAGCCGCGCGGACTTTCCGGCGGGCGGAGGGCACCCGGAGGGCCGGCGCCCGGCCGCCCCGGAAAGGGCGGTCCGGCGCCACCCGGGCTCAGTGCGGACCGGTGCCGGGTTCGGCCGGCGGCGGGGTGCCCCAGTCCTCGTGGGCGCGCGAGATCACGTAGGCGTGCACGGCCTCCACCTCCTCCCCGGAGAGCAGGCTGGCGAAGCTGGCCATGCCCTTCTGCACCAGCGTGCCCTTGAGCACGATGTCGTTGAACTGGGCATGGGTTTCCCGGGTCATGAAGCGCAGGTCCTTCACGCCGCCCACGGCGAGCTGGCCGTGGCATTGCGCGCAGGTGCGCGCGAACAGCTCGGCGCCGCGGCGGATGGTGTCCTCGCTGGCGCGCAGCGGCGGCGGCTCGGGCATGGCCACTTCCTCCGGCGGCGGCAGGGGCGGCAGCTGCACCTTGCCATCCAGCCTGAACACCAGCAGGCGCGCCGGCGCGCGGTGCTCGGCGATGCCGGCGCTGCGCTCCACCTGCGCCGCGCCACCACCCCAGCCGGCGTTGACGGCCACGTACTGCACGCCGCCGAGTTCATAGGTGATGGGACCGGCCACCGGCGCGGACTGCACCGGCATCTCCCACAGCACCTCGCCATCGGTGGCGCGGAAGGCGGCGAAGGTCTGCTTGGTGGTGCCCTCGAACACCAGGTTGCCGGCGGTCACCAGCACGCCGCCATTGCCATGGCGGGGCAGGGGCACCTTCCAGCGGGCCTCCTGCCTGACCGGATCCCAGGCAACCAGCGCGGTCTTCTCGCGCGCCTGGCCCTCCTGCATCAGCCGCATGCGCTTCTGCAGCGCCTCGCCCGTGTAGCCGCCCCAGCCCGCGTTGGAGCGGTAGGGCTGCGGCCTGAAGTTCGGGTCCAGCGCGTAGACCATCCAGTGCTCGTACTGCGGGAAGTAGGCCAGCCCGGTCTCGGGGCTGTAGGCCATCGGGAACCAGTTGTGCGCGCCGCCGGGGCCCGGCGCCACCAGCACCGGGTCGGTGCCATAGCGTGCCTCCGGGTTCTCCACGGGGCGGCCGGTGTCAGGGTCGATGTGGCTCGCCCAGGTCACCGGCACATGGTTCTTCGCCGAGACCAGCTTGCCGTTGGTGCGGTCGATCACATAGAAGAAGCCGTTCTTCGGCGCGTGCAGCAGGACCTTGCGCTGCTGGCCGTCGATCTCGAGATCGGCCTGCACGATGGACTGGGTGCAGGTGTAGTCCCAGTCCTCGCCCGGCACTTCCTGGTAGTGCCAGCGGTATTCGCCGCTCTTCCAGTCCAGCGCCACGATGGAGCACAGGAACAGGTTGTCGCCGCCGCCCGGGCTGCGGTGTGCGCGCGCCAGCGGCGAGCCATTGCCGGTGCCCACGTACACCAGCTGCAGCTCGGGGTCGTAGGCGATCGAGTCCCAGGCCGTGCCACCGCCGCCGAGCTTCCACCACTCGCCATTCCAGGTCTTGGCGGCCATCTCCATCACGCTGTCGGAGGCCGCGCCGTCCGGCCCCTTGGACGGATCGCCGGGCACCAGCCAGAACTTCCAGCGGAACTCGCCGGTGTCGGCGTCCCAGGCGCTGACGAAGCCGCGCACGCCGAGGTCGGCGCCGCCGTTGCCCACCACCACCAGGCCGTCGAACACGCGCGGCGCGCCGGTGATGGACCAGGGCGCGGAATCATCGAAGGTGCGCACTTCCCAGACCGGCGTGCCCTTCTTCGCGTCCAGGCCGATCAGCCGGCCATCGAGCGTGGCGATGATGACCTTGCCGTTCCAGAAGGCCAGGCCGCGCGCCACCGGCTCGCAGCAGGCATAGCGTCCCCACTCGCGCGGCACCTTCGGATCGTAGGTCCACAGCTCGCGCCCGCTGCGCGCGTCGTAGGCCGTGGTGATGTTCCAGGCGCTGATGTTGTAGAGCACGCCGTCGACGAACAGCGGCGTCGCCTCCACGCCGCGGTAGGTGTCGAGGTCCGCGTACCAGGCCAGGCCGAGGCGCGAGACGTTCTCCTCGTTGATCTGCGTGAGCGGGCTGTAGCGCTGCGCGTCGTAGGTGCGGCCGTCCATCAGCCACTGGCCGGGCTCGCTGCCGGCGTTGCGCAGGCGCGCGGCGTCCACCGGGGGACCGTCGCCCGGCGCCCCGGGCCCGCCCCGGCATGCGGCCAGTGCGGCCAGGCCGGCGGTGATGATCAGTGCAATGCAGTTCCTGGTGCGCGACATCTGGATTGGTCCCCAAGCCCCGGTTCTGGAGGCGCAAGGATAGTGCATGAAGGGACGCGAGGGGGTATTCCGGTCCCGAGGCTTGAGAAGGGGCGGCGCTTGCGTCATCGTTGGCGCGGTTTCGAATACGGTCGCTTCAAGAACCGGTAGGGGGTTTCGTGAAGAGCACCATGCCACGATCGCTCGTCGCCGCCGCCGTCAGCGCCGCGCTGGCGGCCGGCCCGCTGGCAGTCGCCGCCGCCGCGGCGGAGGACTTCGAGGAACTGGAAGAGGTGGTGGTCACCGCCCAGTTCATCGAGCAGAACCTGCAGGAGACGCCGGTGGCCATCACGGCCATCACCGGCGAGATGCTCGAGGCGCGCAGCCAGACCCGCATCGCCGACGTCACGGCGCAGTCGCCCAACGTGCTGCTGCAGGTCAATCCGGCCGGCGGCGGCAACTCGATGCGCGCCTTCATCCGCGGCGTGGGCCAGGGCGACCAGTCTCCCTCGGTGGATCCGGGCGTGGGCATCTACGTGGACGATGTCTACTTCGCCACCATCACCGCCTCCGTGTTCGAGCTGCTGGACCTCGAGCGCGTGGAGATCCTGCGCGGTCCGCAGGGTACGCTCAGCGGCATGAACTCGGTGGGCGGCGCGGTGAAGATGTACTCGCGCAAGCCGGCCGGCGAGGGTGGCTACGTGGAGGGCATCATCGGCAGCCTCGACCGGCGCGAGGTGCGCGCCAGCGGCGATTTCACGCTGGTGCCTGAACGGCTGTTCGCCCGCGTCACCGGCATGTCGCGCAGCCGCGAGGGATACGTGAAGCGGCTGGACTACGCCTGCACGCATCCGGACGATCCCTATGTGGTGTCCGGCGCGATTCCGCGCGGCAACCACACCACCGACTGCAGCATGGGCACGCTCGGCGGGCAGTCCGTCACCGCATTGCGCGGCTCGCTGCGCTGGGTGGCCTCCGACGACGTCGAGGTGAACCTGATCGGCGATGTCACCAGCGACAAGTCCGAGTCGCAGCCCATGACGCTGCTGCGCGCGGCCGAGTTCGTGGACGACGCCTCGCTGAGCTACCAGGGCGTCCCCTACGACAACCGCTACGTGCCGTGGGGCCCGGAGGCCGGCGACACCGCGCTGCGCGATCCCTACGTGACCTATGCCGACTTCCTGATTCCCGGCGTGACCTACACGCCGCTGGATGTGGCCGGCACGCCGGGACCGAACAACGGCGTGTTCCATGCCAGGCCGGTCAACCAGGCCAACAGCTGGGGTATTTCCGGCGCCATTGACTGGCGGCTGCCCAATGGCCTCACGCTCAAGTCGATCACCGGCTACCGCGACTACACCACGGTATCCGGCCAGGACAATGACGGCTCGCCGGCGGCGCTGCTGGCCAGCCTGTCGGAGTTCTACCACGACCAGTTCAGCCAGGAGCTGCGCCTGTCGGGTCGCGCACTGGACGGCCTGCTCGACTTCACCGTGGGCGGCATGTACTTCCGGCAGAAGACCACCTACGAGACGCGCGAGTCGGATCCCTTCCTGGCGTTCTTCGGGCCGGACCCGATGAACTTCCCGATTTTCGACTTCATCCAGACGGACACGACGAAGAACACCTTCAAGGGCGCCTTCCTGCAGACCCTGTGGCACTTCACCGACCAGTTCAGCGCCTCGGCCGGCATCCGCTACACGGACCAGGACAAGGACTACACCTACTACCGCTTCAACGTCGACGGCGTGAACCCGTTCCAGCCGCTGAGCGACCCGGCCAATCCGCTCAATGGCCGCACCGGCAACTTCAGCGGCTCGCACACCGACTACCGCATCAGCCTCGACTACCGGTGGACCGACGACGTGATGACCTACCTGTCGTTCGCCACCGGCTTCAAGGGCGGCGGCGTGACGCCGCGGCCCTATGTGCCGGAGCAGGTGCGCGGCTTCGGTCCCGAGGAGCTGGAGGCCTGGGAGTTCGGCCTGAAGAGCCGGCTGTTCGACCGCCGCCTGCAGGCCAACCTGGCGCTGTTCCACAACGACTACATCGGCTACCAGGCGATGGCCACCAACTGCGTGGACGAGAACGGCGAGCTGCTGCCCGAGGGGCCGCAGCGCTCGCCCTGCGGCCAGTACCTGAACGTGGCCGACGCCAAGGTGAAGGGCGCGGAGCTGGAGCTGGAGATCCGCCCGGTGCGCGGCCTGCTGATCGACGCGGCGTACAGCTACCTGGACTTCAAGTTCGGCGCACCCTACGTGCAGACCGGCTCGGTGGTCGAGGGCCAGCGGGCGCCGGGCATCGGCAGGACCAA
The DNA here is from genome assembly GCA_003242275.1 of Pseudomonadota bacterium. Next base: position 9,196 of record QGUX01000056.1, read on the forward strand.
GTGGAGCACCGGCGTGCAGTACACCTGGGGCCTGCCCAACGGCGCCACCATCACGCCGCGCCTGGACGTGTTCTACATGCCCGGCTACTGCGGCAACCTGGCCTGCGACCCGGTGGTGAGCAATGCGTCCTACAAGCTGGCCAATGCGCGACTCACCTACCGTACCGCGGACGAGAGCTGGAACATCGCGCTCGAGGCCACCAATCTTACCGACAAGCTGTACTACATCAACAAGTTCTATGCGGGCTCCTACGTCGCGGCCATGCCCGGCGCGCCGCGCGCATGGGCCCTTTCTGTGAGGAGAAGGTTCTGAACGCGATTCGATCCTGCGTCGCCGCCGCGGCGGCCACGCTCGTGATGGGAGGATGCACGGTGCCGGCGGGCCAGCCCGCCGCGCGCGGCGACATCCTGGTCGACGGCCGCAACGTGCACCCGGAGAGCATCGGCTCGTCGGTCGACGGCTCGGTGTTCATCGGCAGCATGTCCGGCATCGTGTACCGCGCCGGGCCGGGCGAGAGCGTGGCGAAGCCCTTCATCACGCCTTCGCCCGAGAACGGCCTGCGCGCGGTGTTCGGCGTGCTGGCCGACGATGCGGGCGGGCGGCTGTGGGTGTGCTCGGTGGCCAATCCCTTCGCGCGCTCCGAGGGACCGCCGCAGCCTTCCGAGGTGGTGGCCTTCGACCTCGCGAGCGGCGCGCTGGTGGGCCGCTGGCCCTTCCCGGCGCCCGGCGGAACCTGCAATGACATCGCCATCGGCCCGGATGGCGCGGCCTGGGCCACGGATACGCCGGGTGGCCGCATCCTGCGCCTGCCGCGCGGTGCGGACGCGCTCGAGGTGGTGGCCCAGCACCAGAGCCTGGTGGGCGTGGATGGCATCGCCTTCGCCGCCGACGGCACGATGTACGTCAACAACGTGCGCAACCACACGCTGTGGCGCGTGAAGCCCACCGCCGATCCGGCGGCGCCGGAACTGACGCAGCTCAATGCGGACCGCCAGATGGAAGGACCGGACGGCCTGCGCCCGGTGGGCCCGAACCGCTTCCTGCAGGCCGAAGGGCAGGGCGGGCGCGTCACGCTGGTCACCATCGAGGGCGACAATGCCCGCATCGAAGTGGTGCGTGATGGGCTCAACTCCACGCCGGGCGCCACGCTGGTGGGTGACACCATCTACACGGTCGAGGGCAAGATCGACTACCTGGTCAATCCGCAGCTGCGCGGCCAGGATCCGGGCGAGTTCAAGGCCATCGCCATTCCCATGCCCCGCTGAGGGCCAGGAGTACCGGGGAGAGCACATGAAGAAGTTCAGCATTGTCCTGCTCGTCGCGACGGCGGCATTCACGGCGCACGCCCGCGCACCGGGCGAGCGTTCTGCCTGGGAAGAGGTCACCTGCGACCACGCCTGCCTGTCGCAGTGGACGCGCGACTACGTCAACGCGCTGGCGAAACGCGATGCGTCGCTGCTGAAGACGCACCGGAACGTGCGTTTCACCGAGAACAACGTCGAGCTGCCCTTCGGCAAGGAGGGCCTGTGGGCCACGGCCACCGGCATCGCGCCCGACGGGCTGATCGCCGCCGATGTGGAAACCGGCAACGCGGCCTGGCTGGGCTGGGCCGAGGAGAACGGCAAGCCCGTGTACTTCGCGCTGCGCCTGGCGGTGCGCGACGGCCTGCTGTCCGACGTCGAGACCGTGGTGGTGCGCAACACCGGCCTGCCGCTGCCCTTCGGCGACGTGACGAAGATCGAGCACGATCCCACCTTCAACGAGATCCTGCCCGAGGAGCAGCGCCGCTCGCGCGCGCGCCTGCGCGCCGTGGCCGACAGCTACTTCAACACCGTGGAAGTCAACGACGGCGTGGTGTTCGCCCCCTTCGACCCGGATTGCGGGCGGCTGGAGAACGGCATCCTGACCACCGCGGCCAGCAGCGGCGGCGGCAGCGCCGGTTCCATCTCGCCGGGCTGCGAAGCGCAGTTCAAGCTGGGCATCTACCGCATCAACAAGCGCATCCGCGAGCGCCGCTACCCGGTGATCGACGTGGAGCGCGGCGTGGTGGTGGCCACCGGCTTCTTCGACCACGCCAACGAGTGGGACCGCTACAAGCTCACCGACGGGCGCGAGATGCGCACGGCGCTGAAGTGGCCGAACTCGATCTCGCTGATCGAGGCCTTCCGCATCCGCAACGGCGCCATCCACCGCATCGAGGCGGTGTTCAGTTACGTGCCGCACATGATGCACAACCCCTTCTACCACTATCCGCCGCCGCCACCGCCGCAGCCCGAGGACCCGGCCACGCTGCGCGAGCGCTGCGACGACGCCTGCCTCACTTCCCTGGCCGAACGCTTCATGACCGCGCTGGCGGGGCAGCGTCCGCAGGACGTGCCGTGGGCGCGCAACGTGAAGTTCACCGAGAACGGCGTGGGCATCCAGGTCGGCGAGGGGATCTGGGGCTCGATCCGCAACAAGTCCGACGAGGCGCTGGTCATTCCGGACGAGCGCAACCGCACCGTGGCCTGGTACGGCCTGATCTACGACCACGACGCGCCGGCCTGGGCGGGCGTGCGGCTGAAGGTGGTCGGCGCGCGCGTCGCCGAGGCCGAGGTGATCGTGGCGCGGGAACGCAATCCCGGTCCCTGGGGCAATGCCAGGGAGTTTGCCGTCGATACGCTGTTCACCGGCGCGGTGCCGGAGAAGCAGCGCAGCTCGCGCCGCCAGCTGGTCGCGGCGGTGGAGAACTACGCGCGCAGCATGCAGTCCGACGAGGGCAAGGTGTACGCGCGCTTCGACGAGTCCTGCTGGCGCAAGGAGAACGGCGTGGAGGTCACGCGCGGTGAGGTCGGCTCCATCGGCCTGGTGAAGTCACCCGGCCAGCATGCGCAGGGCTGCGAGGCGCAGCTCGCGCTGGGCCTGTACAAGCCGCTGGACCGGCTGCGCGGCCATCGCATCCTCGCCGTGGACGAGGAGCGCGGGCTGGTCGCCGCCACCGCCATCGCCGACTTCAACCTCGCCAGCCGCCGCTACACGCTGACCGACGGCCGCGAGGTGGAGACCGAGGCCGTGCATGCCTTCTCGCGCGAGCTGTTCGAGGTCTACAAGATCGTCGACGGGCGCATCGTGGCCATCGAGGCCGTGTCCGTGGACCAGCCCTACGGCATGCATTCGGCCTGGCACTGAGCATGCGGTCCCGGGGAGCCATCGCCTCGGCCTGGCTGGGCGCGTGGCTCCTGCTGCTCGCGGGCTGCGGCTCGCCCGAGGTTCCGAAGGCCACGCGCGAGGGGCCCATCGTGGCCTTCGGCGACAGCCTGGTGTACGGCACGGGTTCCTCGGGCGGGGGATTCGTGCGCGTGCTGGAGCGGCGCATCGGCCGTCCCATCGGGAACCTCGGCGTGCCGGGCGACACCACGGCCGACGGGCTGGCGCGCATCGACGAGGTGCTGCAGCTCAGGCCGTCGGTGGTCATCCTGCTGCTGGGCGGCAATGACGCACTGCGGCGGGTGGATCCGGACACGACGTTCGGGAACCTCGCGGCAATCATCGGGCGCTTGCAGGCCGATGGCGCGGCGGTGCTGCTGCTGGGCGTCCGCGGCGGCCTGGTGCGCGATGCCTTTGCGCAACGCTACCGGGAACTGGCGGACCAGTACGGCACGGCCTACGTGCACGACGTGCTCGACGACCTGCTCGGGGTGCGGGGGTACATGGCCGACCAGGTCCATCCCAACGACCGCGGCTACGAGGTCATTGCCGACCGGGTGCAGCCGGTGCTCGAGGCCATGCTGAGGTAGGGGAGGAGGCTGCCCCGGGCAGGTAATTCCTGCCCCGGCATGCATCCTTGTCCCGGCAGGGACCCTCGGCTACTATTCGCGCCCCTTCCTTGCCACACCGCCCCGCCTTGGCGGGTGGCTTCATCCACAAGGAGATTACATGAGGCACTACGAGATCGTGGTCCTGGTGCACCCGGACCAGAGCGAGCAGGTTCCTGCCATGCTCGAGCGCTACAAGGGCATGGTGACCGCCTCCGGTGGCTCCGTCCACCGCGTCGAGGACTGGGGCCGCCGCCAGCTGGCCTATCCCATCGCCAAGGTCCACAAGGCGCACTACATCCTGATGAACATCGAGACCGACCAGGCCACGCTCGCCGAGCTGACCGGGGCGTTCCGCTTCAGTGATGCGGTGCTGCGCCACCTCGTGGTGGCCATGGACGAGGCCGTCACCGAACCCTCGCCGATGGCGCGTGGCGATGACGAGGATGGGGACCGCCGCCGCGATCGCGACAGCGACGAAGGCGAAGAAGCCGGCGCACGCTGAAGGAGATCCACATGTCGCGTTTTGTCCGCCGCAAGAAGTTCTGCCGCTTCACCGCCGAGGGCGTGAAGTCGATCGATTACAAGGACCTGGCCACGCTCAAGGGCTACATCTCCGAGACCGGCAAGATCGTGCCCAGCCGCATCACCGGCACCAAGAGCTACTTCCAGCGCCAGCTGGCCGTGGCCATCAAGCGCGCGCGCTTCCTGGCGCTGCTGCCCTACACCGACCAGCACTGAGGTTTTCTGTCCATGGAAGTGATCCTTCTGGAAAAGGTGGCCAACCTCGGCAACCTGGGTGATCGCGTCCAGGTGCGTTCGGGCTACGCCCGCAACTACCTGCTGCCCAAAGGCAAGGCCACCCTGGCCACGCCCGCCAACATCAGGAAGTTCGAGGAACGCCGCGCCGAGCTGGAGAAGGTGGCCCGCGATGCCCTGGCCAATGCCGAGGCGCGCAAGGCCAGCCTCGAGGGCTTCAAGCTGGTGCTGCGGGCCAAGGCCGGCAACGAAGGCAAGCTGTTCGGCTCCATCGGCACCGCCGACATCGCCGAGGCCGCCACCGCCGCCGGGCACCAGATTGCCCGCAGCGAGGTGCGCCTGCCCAACGGCCCGCTGCGCACCGTGGGCGAGCATGTGGTCACGCTCCACCTGCATACCGACGTCGACGTCGAGCTGCCGGTGGTGATCGAGGCCGAGGAGCAGGGCTGAGGGGCCCTTTTCCACAGCTTACGCCCAGCTTGATCCGTAGCCGGTCCGTCGCTGGTGGGCGAGAATAGCCCCGGCATGGACCGGCTCCACACTCCTCCTCATTCCATCGAAGCCGAGCAGGCCGTGCTCGGCGGCCTGCTGCTCGACACGCAGGCCTGGGACCAGGTCGGCGACACCATCTCGGCGGAGGACTTCTACCGCCCCGACCACCGGCTGATCTTCGACACCATCGCCGAACTGGTGGCCGAGTCCCGCGCCATCGACGTGGTCACCGTCTCCGAGCGGCTGGAACGCAAGGGCAAGCTGGCCGAGATCGGGGGGCTGGCGTACCTGTCGACGCTGGTGCGCGACACGCCCACCGCCGCCAACGTGCGCGCCTATGCGCAGATCGTGCGCGAGCGCTCGCTGCTGCGCTCGCTGATCAGTGCCGGCAGTGCCATCGTGTCCTCGGTGTACAGCGACGAGGGCCTGTCGGCCCGCGAGCTGGTGAACCTGGCCGAGCAGCGCGTGTTCGAGATCGCCGAGCGCGGCGCGGGCCGCACCGAGGGCGCGCGTTCGGTGCGCTCGATGCTGCCGGCGCTGATCGACCAGATCGACGAGTGGCACGGCAACCCCGACAGCATGCGCGGCACGCCCAGCGGCTTCACCGACTTCGACCGGCTCACCGGCGGCATGCGCGGCGGCGACCTGATCATCGTCGCGGGCCGTCCCGGCATGGGCAAGACCACCTTCGCCATCAACATCGGCGAGAACGTGGCGCTGGACCACAAGGTGCGCGGCACGGTGCTGATCTTCTCGATGGAGATGCCCACCGAGCAGCTGATGACGCGCATGCTCTCCTCGGTGGGCGGCGTGCCGCTGCAGGACATCCGCTCCGG
>QGUX01000057.1 GCA_003242275.1 Pseudomonadota bacterium
ACTTCTTCGTCAGCTGCTCGCTGCAGGACATGTTCCGCATCCTGCGCACGCAGCGCATCCCGGTGGAGCGCTTCCACGAGAAGTTCGCCATCCAGATGAACGACACGCACCCGGCCATCGCGGTGGCGGAGCTGATGCGCCTGCTGGTGGACGAGCACCTGATGCCCTGGGAGCCGGCCTGGGAGATCGTCACGAAGAGCCTGGCCTACACCAACCACACCCTGCTGCCCGAGGCGCTGGAGTGCTGGCCGGTCGACCTGTTCGGCCGCGTGCTGCCCAGGCACCTGGAACTGGTGTACGAGATCAACGCGCGCTTCCTGGACGCCGTGCGCATCCGCTTCCTCGGCGAGGAGGAGCGGCTGGCGCGCCTGTCGCTGATCGACGAGTCGAACGGCCGCTCGGTGCGCATGGCGCACCTGGCCTGCGTGGGCAGCCATACCATCAACGGCGTGGCGGCGCTGCACTCGGAGCTGCTGAAGACCGACGTGCTGCGCGACTTCCACGAGCTCTGGCCGGAGAAGTTCCAGAACAAGACCAACGGCGTCACGCCGCGGCGCTGGATGGTGCTGGCCAACCCGAGGCTCTCCGGCCTGATCTCCTCGGCCATCGGCACGGGCTGGATCACCAACCTCGACGAACTCTCCCGGCTCGAGCCGCTGGCCGACGATGCCGCCTTCCGTGCCCGCTGGCGCGACATCCGCCAGGCCAACAAGCGCGAGTTCGCCGAGCTGGCGCGCGAGCGCACCGGCGTGGCCATCGACCCGGACTCGCTGTTCGACGTGCAGGTCAAGCGCATCCACGAGTACAAGCGCCAGCACCTGAACATCCTGCACGTGATCGCGCTGTACCTCAGGCTCAAGTCCGGCATCGACGACGGCGTGCCGCGCACCTTCATCTTCGGCGGCAAGGCCGCGCCGGGCTACCGCATGGCCAAGCTGGTCATCAAGCTCATCACCTCGGTGGGTGACGTGGTCAACCGCGACGCGGCCGTGCGCGAGAAGCTGCGCGTGGTGTTCCTGCCGAACTTCAACGTCGGCAACGGCCAGCGCATCTACCCGGCCGCGGACCTGTCCGAGCAGATCTCCACCGCCGGCAAGGAGGCCTCGGGCACCGGCAACATGAAGTTCACCATGAACGGCGCGCTGACCATCGGCACGCTGGACGGGGCCAACATCGAGATCCGGGAGCAGGTGGGGGCGGACAACTTCTTCCTGTTCGGCCACACCACCGAGGAAGTGACCGCGCTGCTCAGGCGCGGCTACCGGCCCGCGGACTGCGCGGCTTCCGACCCGGAGCTCGCCGAGGTGCTGGAGCTGGTCGCCGTCGGCTTCTTCTCGCGCGGCGACACGGCGCTGTTCCGCCCGCTGCTGGACAACCTGCTGCACCATGACCCGTACCTGGTGCTGGCCGACTTCGCCCCGTACCGGGACTGCCAGCGCCAGGTGTCCGCGGCGTTCACCGACCGGGAATCCTGGACGCGCATGTCCATCCTGAACACGGCGCGCTCGGGCATGTTCTCCTCCGACCGCACCATCCGCGAGTACTGCCGCGACCTCTGGCGGGCCGCGCCGGTGCCGGTGCGGCTGCTGTCGGAGGAGGACGTGAAGGTGGGCTTCCTGCAGTAGGGACCGGGCCCTCGGGTCAGCCGCGGGCGCGCTGCCTCGGCCGTGGCGCCTGCGCCGCCGGCCGCACGTAGCTGCCGCGGCCCTCGCACAGCATGCGGACGAACTCCGCGCCCGGAACCGGCGGGCTGTGCAGGAAGCCCTGCGACTTGTCGCAGCCCAGCTGCTGCAGCAGCTCCAGCTCCTCGGGCTTCTCCACGCCCTCGGCCACGGTGAGCATCTCCAGCGCGCGCGCCAGCGCGATGATGGTGCGCACCAGGCTGCCGCCGGAGGCGCCGTCGGTGCAGCGCGTGACGAAGCTGCGGTCGATCTTCAGCGTGTTCACCGGCAGCGCGGCGAGGCGTCCGAGAGAGGAGTAACCGGTGCCGAAGTCGTCGATGGCGATGCGGCTGCCCGCCTCGCGCAGCCGCTGCAGCATGGCCACCTCCTGCGGGGAGTCCGCCTGCAGCATGCCCTCGGTGATCTCGATGTCCAGGCCCCAGTCGGGCGTGGACCACGAGGCCACCGCGTCGAGGAAGCGCTGCTCGAAGTCCGGTTCGCGCAGCTGCAGCGGCGAGATGTTCACGGCGATGCGCACCGGCGGCAGGCCGGCCTGCATCCACTCGCGGCAGTCGCGCGCGGCCTGCTCGATCACCCAGTAGCCCACCTGCACGATGAGGCCGGTGGATTCCAGCGACGGCAGGAACAGCGCCGGCGACACCCTTTCCCCGTCGCGCCGCCAGCGCAGCAGCGCCTCGGCGCCCTGGATGCGGCGCGAGGCCACGCTGACCTTGGGCTGGTAGTGCAGCTCGAACTCGCCGCGCTCCAGTGCGAAGCGCAGCCGGTGCTCCAGTGCCAGCCGGCCCACGCGATTGGAGCGCGAGGCGGCGGTGTAGCGCACCATCGGCTCGCCGGACTCGCGCGCGTACTGCAGCGCCGCCTCGGCGTTCTGCACCAGCGTCGTCGCGTCCTCGCCGTCCTCGGGCCACAGCGCCGTGCCGGCGCGGGCGCGCACCGGGATCTCGTGTCCCTCGATCACGAAGGACTCGCCGAAGATCTTCTCGGCCTGCTTGCGGCCGTTGGCGCGGACTTGCTCGTCGGTGCGCTCGCCCTGGGTGCGCAGCAGCGCGAAGGTGCCGCCGCCGAAATGCGCGATCTGCCCGCCGGGGTAGTTCTGCCGCAGGCGGTCCGCCACGTGCTGCAGCAGCAGGTCGCCGATGCGCCGGCCGAAGGAGTCGTTGATGAAGCTCAGCCGCTCGATGTCCATCACGATCACGGCGTGGCGCGTGCGCGGGCTCACCGGCAGCGACACCAGCCGCTGCACGCGCTCGCAGAACAGCGGCCGCTTGGCAAGACCGGTCTGCGGATCGAAGTGCGACAGGAAGCGCGCCCGCGTGTCACGCTGCAGGTACTGCAGGCCGAAGGAGAGGTTGCCGGCCACCTCGCGCAGCATGGCCAGCTCCTCGTCGCCGGCCACGCCGGCATCGTGCGTGGCCAGCGCCAGCACGGCGATGGTGGTGCCGTCGACCACCAGCGGCAGCACCACCAGCGTGCGCATGCCCGTGCCCTCGAGCAGGGCGCGCGCGCCGTCCGCGTCGGCGTCCTCGTCCGCCTCCCCGCCGGCCGGCACGTCCTTGCACACCACTTCCTCGCCGCTGGCGATGACGCGGGCGACCACGCCCGGGTCGCTGGTGGCCGATCCGGCCACGCGGTCGCTCAAGGCCTGCGTCACGTCCGGATCGACGCCGCTCCAGGCCACCGGCTGGATCGTGGCCGCGCCCGGCACCTCGGCCGCGGCGATCGCCGCCGCATAGCCGCCCTCGACCACCGCCAGCCGGCAGGTTTCGCGCAGCAGCTCGTTGCGGTCGCGGATGCGCAGCACCAGCCCGTTGATGCCGCTCAACATGCGCAGCACGCGGTTCAGGCGTGCGATCTGCGCTTCCTGCCGGATGCGCTCGCGGCGCGCATCGGCTTCGCCGATGGCGCGCCGGATGGCCGGCGCGAGGCGCGCCATGTTCTCCTTCAGCACGTAATCCAGCGCACCGGCGTGCAGCGCCTGGATGGCGCGTTCCTCGCCGATGGTGCCCGACAGGAACAGGAAGGGCGTATGCGGCGCCTCGGCGCGGGCGATGCGCAGTGCCGACATGCCGTCGAACTGCGGCAGAGAGAAATCCGACAGGATCAGGTCGGGACTGAATTCGCGCAGCTCCTCGCGCAGTGCCGCTTCGGTCTCGACCCGCCGCCATTCGCAGGTGATGCCCCCGCGCCGGAGCTGGTACACCGCGCGTTCGACGTCCTCTTTCACATCCTCGATGAACAGGATGCGGATGGGTGCTGCGCCTTCCTCGCCCATTCCTGCAAACCTAGCATGCGATCGGCGCTGCGTGAGGCAGCGACCCGGCTGGATGACCGGATGGTTCGCATAGCGTGGAGGATTTGATCTTATGACCACTGCTGCTTGATTGATTGGTCAATGGGTCTTTTCTCATTGGTGCGCTGCCACACATAATGCTCCTGCGCGGCCACGCCGTCGGGAGCGGGCCGCAGTCCACGGGCAGCCAGAGGGACGCCATGTCCACCGCCAGGGATGATTCTCGACATGCCCGGAACGCCACATGCCGGGCAGGCCCGCGGAGGCGGCTTCGCCTCGCCCCGCTGCTGTGTGCCACCGGCCTGCTGCAGGTACCGGCGGTCATGGCCTCGCAGTCCTTCACCCTGGGCGAGCTCAAGCGCATGAGCGTCGAGGACCTGATGAACCTCGAGGTCACCTCGGTGACCCGCCGCCCGGAGCGGCTCGCCGACGCGCCGGCCGCGGTCACCGTCATCACGGGCGAGGAGATCCGCCGCCATGGCGCCAGCACGCTGGTCGAGGCGCTGCGCCTTGCGCCCAACCTGCAGGTGGCGCAGCGGGGCTCGCGCGGCTGGGCCGTCAGCGCGCGCGGCTTCAACACCGAACTGGCCAACAAGCTGCTGGTGATGGTCGACGGGCGCAGCGTCTACACGCCGCTGTTCTCCGGCGTGTTCTGGGAAGCGCAGGGTTACATCCTGGAGGACGTCGAGCGCATCGAGGTGGTCAGTGGTCCCGGCGGCACGCTGTGGGGCGCCAACGCGGTCAACGGCGTGGTCAGCGTGATCACGCGCAGCGCCGCCGACACGCACGGCCTGCTGGCCACCGCGGCGCACGGACCGGAGCTCAACGTGCACGCGGCGCTGCGCTACGGCGGTGAGATCAGCCCCGGCGTGCACTGGCGGGTATTCGGCAAGTACGTGGATCACGAGCAGGCCGTGCGCACCGACCGCGCGCCGGCCGGGGATGACTGGCATCGCGCGCACACGGGTTTCCGGATGGACGCCGATGCGGCGGCCGGGGCGTTCACGCTGCAGGGCGAGTATTACGACAACGACGAAGAGGATCCCGAGGCAGCCAGCAGCACGCGCCTGAAGGGCGCGCACCTGCTGGGACGCCTGGCGCGCAGCACCGGCGCCGGCGGCGAGCTGTCGCTGCAGGCCTACGTCGACTGGACGCGCTTCGACGACGCCGTGCCGCCGCTGACGCTCGGCGGCGTGCCGCTGAGCGGGGCGGGACGCTTCAGGGACGACCTCGTCACCTTCGACCTCGACTTCCAGCACAGCTTCCGCCCGCACCGGCGGCACGTGGTGACCTGGGGCCTGGGCTTCAGGCACATGCGCGACGACGTCGACAGTGCGCCGGCGCTGGCGGTGCTGCCGGAGCGGCTGGACCAGCAGCTCTACAGCCTGTTCGCGCAGGACGAGATGCAGCTCGGGCGGACGCTGACGCTGACCCTCGGCACCAAGCTGGAGCACCACGACTACACCGGCCTGGAGGTGCAGCCCAGCGCGCGCCTGCAATGGCAACCGGCGGCTTCGCCACAGATGCTGTGGGCGGCGGTGTCGCGCGCGGTGCGCATTCCCTCGCGCCTGGACCGGGAGCTGTACCAGGCGCAACCGCCGGGCTTCCCGCTGCTGTACGGCAACCCCGATTTCAGGTCCGAGAAGCTGGTGGCCTACGAGCTGGGACACCGCGCCACCCTGGGCGGGCGCGCCTCCACGTCGCTGTCGCTGTTCTTCAATGACTATGATGACGTGCGCAGCACCACCATCACGCCCGAGGTGCTGCTGCCGTTCCGCTTCGCGAACGACGTGTACGGCAGGACCTGGGGGCTGGAGTTCTCGGGCAACGTGCAGGTCCGCGACGGCTGGAGCGTCAGGGCGGGCTACACCCTGCTGGAGGAGCGCCTGAAGGTGCGTCCCGGCCGGCTCGACATCGCCAACGCGCGCAATGAAGTCGCCGATCCCGAGCAGCAGGCATTGCTGGGCACTTCGCTGGACCTGCCCCGCGGGGTGGAGTTCGACGCGGCGCTGCGCTGGGTCGACCGCCTGCGCGTGAACAACGGCCCCGACGTGGGCACGGTGCCCGACTACCTGGAGCTGGACGCCCGGGTGGGTTGGCAGGCCACGCCGCGGCTGGACCTCTCGCTCATCGGGCGCAACCTGCTGCACAGGCGGCATGCCGAGTACGGCTTTCCCGGGCCCGGGCGCGTGCAGGTGGAGCGCAGCGTCTACGGCAGGCTGGTGTGGCGTCACTGAGGCGGTCCGTCATCGTCCTGCTCTGCGGGCTGGCCTGCATCCAGCCCGTGCGCGTGCATCCGGCCGCGGCCCCGGAGGAGCCGGTGAAGGCCGTGTTCCTGTTCAACTTCGCGCACTTCGTGCAGTGGCCCGCCGGCACCTTCGCCACCTCCACGCAGCCGTTCGTGATCGCGCTCGCCGGCGGCGAGGAACTGGTGCCCTACCTCGAGGAGGTGGTGCGTGGCGAGACCGTGAACGGCCATCCGCTGCGCGTGACGCCGCTGCGCGGTGCGCCGCAGGGCGGCGCGGGCCACATCCTGTTCATCGGCCGCTCCGCGGCCGCGCAGCTGCCGCGCATCCTGCAGGACGCGCCGCCGGGCGCGCTGACGGTGTCGGACCTGCCGGACTCGGCGCGCAACGGCGTGATGATCGAACTGGTCAACGAGCGCAACCGCATCCGCCTGCGCGTCAACCTCGCGGCGGCGCGGGCTGCCGGCCTCACCATCAGCTCCAACCTGCTGCGGCCGGCGGAAATCGTCGGAAACGGAGGCAGGTAGGGATGCGGGGGAACTCCACATCGCTGGGCCGGGCCTTCATGCGGGCCATGCTGCTCTCCTGCGGTGCGGTGCTCGTGATCACCTCGATCAGCTTCTTCGTCTACGACCTGATCAGCTTCCGGCAGAACGGCATCCGCCAGCTGCGCGCGCTGGGCGAGGCGGTGGCCATCAACAGCAGCGCCGCGCTGGCCTTCCAGAACACCGGCGATGCGGAGCAGGTGCTGGCGGCACTGCGCGCGGACGCGGCCATCCGGGTGGCGGCGCTGTACGACTCGCGCGGCGAGCTGTTCGCCACCTACCCGGCCGACGTGGACCCCGCAATGCTGCCGGCGGCCGTCGGTGACCCCGGCTACCACTACGAGGGCCTGTCGCTGACGGGCTTCGAGCCCGTGTCCGAGGGGCAGCGGCGGCTCGGCACGCTGTACGTGCGCTCGGACCTGTCCGCCATCTGGGAACGCGCCGGCCTGTATGCGCTGATCGTGCTGGTGGTGGCGGCGCTGGCCGGACTGGCCGCCTACCTGATCTCGCGCCGGCTGCGCACGCGGCTGATGCAGCCGATCCGGATGCTGCAGCAGACGGCCGGCGCCGTGTCCGAACGCCACGACTACACCGTGCGTGCCGCCTCCACCGGCACCGAGGAGTTCGAGCCGCTCACCGGGGCGTTCAACCACATGCTGGAGCAGATCGGCCGGTCCGAGCAGAAGCTGCAGTCGCACCTGGGCCGGCTGGACCTGCTGCAGCACATCACCCGCGCCATCGGCGACCGGCAGGACATGGCCAGCGTCTTCGAGGTTGTGCTCGCCAACCTCGAGCACAACCTGCCGGTGGACTTCGGCGCGGTGCTGACGCAGGACGGCGGCCAGCACCTGACCGTGGCGCGCATCGGGCCGGCCAGCCGGTCGCTGGCCGGCAGGCTCGGGCTGCCGGAGGGCGGAGACGTCTCCGATGCCACCGGCGCGATGGCGCGCAGCCTGATGGGCGACCTCGTCTACGAACCCGACGCGCCGGAGATCCCGCTGCCGTTCATGCGCCGGCTGTCGGAGGCGGGCCTGCACTCGGTGGTGCTGGCGCCCCTGGTGTTCGAGAGCGACGTCTACGGGGTGCTGGCCTGCGCGCGGCGCGAGAAGGATGCCTTCAGCAGCGGCGAGTGCGAATTCCTGCGCCAGCTCGCCGAGCACGTGGCCCTGGCCATCCGCCAGGCCACGCTCTACGGAGCGCTGCAGCAGGCCTACGACGAGCTGCGCCAGTCGCAGCTCACCATCCTGCAGCAGGAGCGGCTGCGTGCGCTGGGCCAGATGGCCAGCGGTATCGCGCACGACATCAACAACGCCATCTCGCCGGTGTCGCTGTACACCGAGGCCCTGCTGGAGCATGAGCCCGGCCTGTCCGAACGGGCGCGCGGCTACCTGGAGACCATCCAGCAGGCCGTGCAGGACGTGGCCGGGACGGTGGCCCGCATGCGCGAGTTCTATCGCGAGCGCGATGTGCAGCGCACGCTCGACCGGGTCGACGTCAACCGCGTGATCACCCAGGTGGTGGAGCTGACCCGGCCGCGCTGGAGCGACCAGCCGCAGCGCCAGGGCATCGTCATCGAACTGAAGACCGAGCTGGCCCCGGACCTGCCCGAGTTCACCGGCGCGGGCAACGAGATCCGCGACGCGCTCACCAACCTGATCTTCAATGCCGTGGACGCCATGCCCCACGGCGGCGTGCTGACGCTGCGCAGCCGGGCCGTGTCCGTGCCGGAGGGTACCTCTGTGATGATCGAGGTGACCGACACCGGCGTGGGCATGGACGAGGACACCCGCCGGCGGTGCCTGGAACCCTTCTACACCACCAAGGGCGAGCGCGGCACGGGACTGGGCCTGGCGATGGTCTACGGCATGGTGCAGCGGCACAGCGCCTCGCTGGAGATCGACAGCGAGCCCGGCATGGGCACGACGATGCGGCTGATCTTCACAGCCACCGGGCCGGCCACCGAGGCCACGGTGCGCATCGGCACGCTGCCCGCGCCGCCCCGGCCGCTGCGCATCCTGCTGGTCGACGACGATCCGCTGCTGCTGAAGTCGCTGCGCGACACGCTGCAGCAGGAAGGACACCTGATCACCGCGGCGGCCGGTGGCCAGGCGGGCGTGGACACCTTCAACGAGGAGCACCGGCGCGGCGGTGGCTTCGACATCGTCGTCACCGACCTCGGCATGCCCTATGTCGATGGTCGCCGGGTCGCCTCCACGATCAAGTCCGTGTCGCCCGACACGCCGGTGGTGCTGCTCACCGGCTGGGGGCAGCGCATGATCTCGGCCAACGAGAAACCGGCCTTCGTCGATCGCGTGCTCAGCAAGCCGCCGCGGCTGCACGAGCTGCGTGCCACCTTCGCGGAGCTTGCGCCATGAACACGGAAACGAAGGGCCGCCTGCTGATCGTCGACGACGAGCCGCTGCAGCTGGCGGCGCTGTGCGACACGCTGGCGATGGAGGGCTATGCCACGCGAGGCTTCGGCTCGCCGCGCGAGGCGCTGGCCGGGCTCAGGCCCGGCATGTACGACCTGCTGCTCACCGACCTGATGATGCCGGAGATGGACGGCATCGCGCTGGTCACCGCGGTGCGCGGCATCGACCCGGACCTGGGCGCGGTGGTGATGACCGGCCACGGCACCATCGACACGGCGGTGCTGGCCATGCAGGCCGGCGCGCTGGACTACATCCTCAAGCCCTTCAGCCTCAACATCGCGCGGCCGGTGATCGCGCGCGCGCTGGACCTCATCCAGCTGCGGCGCGAGGTGGCGGCGCTGCAGGCCGCCGAGCGGCGCCGCGCCGAGGAACTGGCCGCGGCCTATGCCGACCTGGAGTCGTTTTCCTATTCCATCTCGCACGACCTGCGCGCGCCGCTGCTGTTCGTGAAGGACTTCGCGCTGCGGCTGAAGGAGGACTTCGGCGAGCAGCTCGGCGAGGAGGGGCGCCGCATCGCGCAGGTGATCCACGACGGCAGCCAGAGCATGGACCGGATGATCGTGGGACTGCTGGCCTTTTCCCGCTCCACCCGCCAGCCGCTGGAGCTCGCGCCCACCGACATGCAGGCCATCGTGCGCGGCGTGGTCGCCGAGGCGCGCACCGCCCACCAGCGGCCGGAGCCGCGCATCGAGGTGGGGCCGCTGCCGCACGCGCTGGCCGACTCGACCGTGATCCGCCACGTGTGGTCGAACCTGGTCGGCAATGCGCTGAAGTTCAGCGCCCGCCAGCAGCCGCCGCTGGTTCGCATCGGTGGCGAGCTGCGCGACGACGAGGCGCTGTACACGGTGGAGGACAACGGCGTGGGCTTCGACTCGAAGCACGCCGACAAGCTGTTCGGCGTGTTCAAGCGCCTGCACAGCGTGGACGAGTTCCCCGGCACCGGGGTGGGGCTGGCGATCGCGCATCGCATCGTCGCGCGCCACGGCGGCCGCATCTGGGCCGAATCCTCGCCGGGGCAGGGCGCGCGCTTCCACTTCACGCTCCCGGCGGTGCGCGCGGAAACGCGGGAGCAGTCGCCGATGCAATGACGCGCGCGGCCGGCGCGCGGGTTCGGGATCAGCCGGCGTCGTTCAGGAAGCCGCGGATGGCGGCGTCGAAGCGCGGCAGGTCGACCAGGAAGGCGTCATGCCCCTCGATCGAGGGCAGCGGCAGGAAACGCGTGTCGATGCCGGCGGCCTGCATGTCCTGCGCGATGGCCGCCTGCTCCTCGATGGCGAACAGGAAGTCCGACTCCACGCCCACCACCAGCGCCTTCTCGATGCCGGCGCGGCGGTACACCTGCGCGGGCGCGCCGTGCTCGGCGATGTCGAAGCAGTCCATGGCGCGCGAGAGGTACAGGTAGCAGTTCGGGTCGAATGCGCGCACGAACTTCTCGGCCTGCGCCTCGAGGTAGGTCTCCACCGCGAAGCGCGGGCCGAAGCCCTCGGGCACGCGCCTGAGCGCCTGCTCCACCTGGCGCCGGCCCACCTCGCCGATGCCCTGGCGGGCAAAGCGCTTGGACCACTCGGCGGCGGAGCGGTAGGTGATCGTGCCCAGCTTGCGCGCCACGCGCATGCCCGCCTGCGGGCCGGCCTCGGGACTGGCGTACTGGCCGTTCTTCCACGCCGGGTCGCTCATCACCGCCTCGCGCTGCACGCTGCGCAGCGCGATCGCGAACGGCGAGGAGGCCGAGGAGCCGGAAATGGAGACCAGCCGCCGCGCGCCATTGGGCACCATCGCGGCGAAGGCCACCACCACCATGCCGCCCAGCGAGGGGCCGATGACGGTGTCGAGGCGCTCGATGCCCAGCGTGCGCGCGGCCTCGTAGCCGGCGCGGGCGATGTCCTCCACCGCAAGCTCCGGGAAATCCAGCCGGTACGGCCGGCCGGTGGCCGGGTTCACCGACGCCGGGCCGGTGGAGCCGAAGCAGCTGCCCAGCGAGTTCACGCACATCACGAACCAGCGGTCGGTGTCGATGGCGCAGCCGGGGCCGATCATCTTCTCCCACCAGCCCGGGCTGGGGTCGGCGGGAGAGGAGGCGGCATGCGCCGAGGGCGAGAGCCCCGTGAACAGCAGGATGGCGTTGCTGCGGTCCTCGTTGAGGCGGCCCCAGCACTCGTAGGCGATCTGGGCCCGCGCCAGCGAGCCGCCCCGGTAGAGCGTGAACGGGCTCGGCAGCGACGCGATGCGCATCGCCGAGCCGGTCACGTCCTCCTTGCGCACGGCGGTCACGGCTTCAGGGCTCAGGGTCGCTGCCCTCGTTGATGCCCTCGGCCAGCACCGTCGAGAGGTAGCGCTCGCCAGTGTCGGGCAGCATGGCCAGGATCACCGAGCCCGGCTTCGATTCGCGCGCCACCTTCAGTGCCGCGGCGAACGTGGCGCCGGAGGAAATGCCGCAGAAGATGCCCTCGCGCGTGGCGAGCTGGCGCGCCGTGGCGATGGCCTCGGCGTCGCTGACCTGCACGATCTGGTCGGCCACCTGGGTGTTCAGCACCTTGGGCACGAAGTCCGGCGTCCAGCCCTGGATCTTGTGCGGCGTGAACGCCTTGCCCGACACCAGCGCGGCGGCCTCGGGCTCGGCCAGCACGACCTTCGTTTCCGGCCGGGCCAGCTTGATCATCTCGCCGGCGCCGGTGATGGTGCCGCCGGTGCCCCAGCCGCTGACGAAGGCGTCCAGGCGCTTGCCGGCGAAGGCGGAAAGGATCTCCGGGCCGGTGGTGTTCCTGTGGTAGGCCGGGTTGGCGAGGTTCTCGAACTGCCGCGCCAGGAACCAGCCATGCTTCTTCGCCAGTTCCTCGGCCTTCTTCACCATGCCGGTGCCACGCTCGGCGGCCGGGGTGAGGATCACCCGTGCGCCCAGCATGCGCATGATCTTGCGCCGCTCCACCGAGAAGGTCTCGACCATGGTGGCCACGAAGGGATAGCCCTTGGCGGCGCACACCATGGCCAGCGCGATGCCGGTGTTGCCCGAGGTGGCCTCGACCACGGTCTGGCCGGGCTTGAGCGCACCAGTGCGCTCGGCCTCCTCGATGATGGCGATGGCCAGGCGGTCCTTGACCGAGCTGCCCGGGTTGAAGAACTCGCACTTGGCATACATGGTGATGCCTTCGGGGGCGAGTCGATGGATGCGGACGATCGGCGTGCGGCCGATCGTGTCGAGAATGCTGTCGTAGATCATCGGCGCACCAGCCTTGGGGCGTTCCTGCTTCCCGGCAATGGGAGGGCGACTCTACGGCCGGCGAATACCCGCGGCAAAGGTGAAACGGAAAGCGTGATGCGTTAATTACAGTTTGTTATAATAATTCTGCGTCATTGTTGGGGTGCCCATATGAACTTCCATCAACTCCAATACGCGCTCGCCGTGGCCCGCAACGGGCTGTCCGTGACCAATGCCGCCGCCGCGCTCGGCACCTCCCAGCCGGCCATCAGCCGCGCGCTGAAGGAGCTGGAGAAGGAGCTGGGCTTCGACCTGTTCGTGCGCGAGGGACGCAGCTTCGCGCGCGTCACGCCCGAGGGCCAGAAGGTGCTGGAGTACGCCTCGCGCGCGCTGGCCGAGATCGAGAGCCTGAAGTCCATCGCGGCGGACCTGAACCAGGACGCGCGCGGCACGCTGTCCATCGCCACCACGCACACCCAGGCGCGCTACGTGCTGCCGCCGGTGGTGCAGGCCTTCAGGAAGCGCTACCCGGAGGTGGACCTGCACCTGCACCAGGGCACCTCCGAGCAGATTTCCGAGATGGTGGCGGGCGACCGGGTGCAGCTGGCCATCGCCACCGGTTCGGAGGCGCTGTTCCCCGAGCTGGTGCTGCTGCCCGTGTACCGCTGGCACCGGCAGGTCATCGTGCCCAAGCACCACCCGCTGGCGCGGCCCAATGCGCCCAAGCTGACGCTGGCCACGCTGGCGAACTATCCGCTGGTGACCTACGTGTTCTCGTTCACCGGCCCGTCCTCGCTCGAGACCCTGTTCGCGCGCGAGGGCCTGAAGCCCCGCGTGGCGCTGACCGCGCGCGATTCGGACGTGATCAAGACCTACGTGCGCCTGGGCATGGGCGTGGGCATCGTGGCCAGCGTGGCCTTCGAGCCCGAGGCGGATTCGGACCTGGTGATGGTCGACGCCTCGCACCTGTTCCCCATCCACACCACCTGGGTGGGCTTCCGCCGCGGCACGCTGCTGCGCAACTACGCCTACGACTTCATGCAGCTGTTCGGGCCGCACCTGACGCGGCGGCTGATCGACGAGGCCATCGAGGCGCGCGACCCGGAGAGCAAGGCGGCGCTGCTGGGCAAGCTGCACCTGCCGGTGCGCTGACGCTTCGGCCGCGGGCGCGGTTGCCATGGCCGAGCGCATCCAGAAGCTGCTGGCCGCCGCGGGCTTCGGGTCGCGCCGCGGCATCGAGGAGTGGCTGGCGGCCGGGCGCATCCGCGTCAATGGACGGGTGGCCGGGTTGGGTGACCGGGCCGAACCGGGCGACCGCATCGAGCTCGACGGCAGGCCCTTGGAATGGGTCGATGTTCCCGATAGGAAACAATCGAGCGCTCCGGCCGTTCTTTTGTATCACAAGCCGGTGGGAGAGGTCACCACGCGCCGCGATCCACAGGGTCGGCCCACCGTGTTCGACCACCTGCCGCCTCCGCCCTCCGGCCGCTGGGTGGTGGTCGGCCGGCTCGACGTGAACACTTCCGGCCTGCTGCTCTTCACTAATGACGGCGCCCTGGCGCACCGGCTGATGCACCCCTCGTTCGGGGTGGAGCGCCGCTACCTGGTGCGGGTGCGGGGGACGCCGGATCCGGGCCTGCCGGCGCGCCTGCTGCAGGGAGTGCGGCTCGAGGACGGCCTTGCCCGCTTCGAGCGCATCGAACCCGCCGGCCGCTCGGCCGGCCACGCCTGGTACCAGGTCAGCCTGCGCGAGGGCCGCAACCGCGAGGTGCGGCGCATCTTCGAGGCGGCGGGCCACGAGGTCAGCCGCTTGAAGCGCCTGTCCTACGGGCCGGTCGAACTGCCCGCGGACCTGCCGGCCGGCCGGGCCCGCCTGCTGCCCCCGGCAGAGGCCCTGAAACTGGCCCGCTTCTTGCGTTGACACTAACCGGGCCCGAAATCAGAATACGCGGCTCGTTTTTGCGCGGAGGGGTACCCAAGCGGCCAACGGGAGCAGACTGTAAATCTGCCGGCTCACGCCTTCGTAGGTTCGAATCCTACCCCCTCCACCAATCGAGGCGCCGGGCGTAAGAACGGTGGGTTTGTGGCTTTGGCGGCAGGCCTTGGCGGGTGTAGTTCAATGGTAGAACCTCAGCCTTCCAAGCTGATGACGCGGGTTCGATTCCCGCTACCCGCTCCATGCCCTGCCCGGTCCGGCGTTCGAGGTGTCCGTTCGCGTCAGGGTTTGTTTTCGTCGTGTCGCTCACGTAGCTCAGTTGGTAGAGCACGTCCTTGGTAAGGACGAGGTCACCGGTTCAATCCCGGTCGTGAGCTCCAGCGACGCAAAGGTTCAAGAGACTTTCTTTCAAACAGGTTGATCTTCAGAGGAACTCGCCGTGTCCAAGGAAAAATTCGAACGCAGCAAGCCGCACGTGAACGTTGGCACGATTGGTCACGTGGACCATGGCAAGACGACGCTGACGGCGGCGTTGACGAAGGTGATGGCCGAGAAGCACGGCGGGGAGTTCCGGGCGTACGACCAGATTGACAAGGCGCCGGAGGAGAAGGCGCGCGGCATCACCATTTCGACCTCGCACGTGGAGTACAGCTCGGACAACCGCCACTACGCGCACGTGGACTG
>QGUX01000058.1 GCA_003242275.1 Pseudomonadota bacterium
CCCGGGGGGGCCCGGGGCCCCCACCTGGTGGGAGCCCCCGCCTGGGAGGTGGCCTTTGGCCGGGGGCTGGGACTGGCCGAGCCCCGCTGGGCGCATGTCCCGGTACTCACCGAGCCCGGCGGCGCCAAGCTGGCCAAGTCGCGCCGCTCCCTGCCGCTGGAGGGTCTGGACGCCCCCGCCACCCTGGCCGGAATCCTCCAGTTCCTCGGCATTGCGGTACCTCCGGAATTGAAAGCTGCCCCGGTCAGTGACATGCTGCACTGGTCCGTGCAACACTGGAGGCCTGAAAATATCCGCGGCGTGCGTGCAATTGCGCTGGCGGATTGAACATATTGTGGAGAGGACCTGTGCGCCGTCCAACGCAGGGCGGCGATGAGGGGAGCGGGATGAGCGAGCCCAGGGTCGTCAAGAAGTATCCCAACCGGCGTCTGTACGACACCGTCGAGAGCCGTTACATCACGCTGGCCGACATCCGCCGGCTGGTGGTCGACCGGGTGGATTTTGTCGTCATCGACAAGAAGACGCAGGCGGACATCACCCGCAGCATCCTGCTGCAGGTGATCGCCGAGCAGGAGCATGGCAGCCAGCCCATGATGAGCCGCGAGTTTCTCTCGCAGGTGATCCGCAGCTACGGAACACCGGTGCAGAGCGGCCTGGCTGGATACCTCGAGCAGTCGGTGCGGCAGTTCCCTCCGGGTGACGGCGCGGTGGCGCGCTAGTCGAAGTCGAAGGTGTAGATCAGGTCCACGGCGTTCGCCTCGCCGGAGGCGCCGCGTATCGTGAAGCGGCGCGTGATGTCGTAGAAGATGTACAGCGTGCTGGCCGCGCCCGACAGGCCCGCCTCGTAGGTGAGGTAGAGCTGGTCGCTGATGCGCTTGCCCACCGACACGCTGGATTCTCCCAGCCCGAGTTCGTCCACGCCGAGGTCGTCGGCGAGGCTCCCCACCGCCCTGCCGGCCAGCAGGCCCAGCGCCGCGCGCTGCACCGAGGAGCCCTCGCCGCCGATGGCGGTGGGACGCCCGAGCACCACCCACGAGAGTTTCTCCGCCTCGGGCAGCGGCGGATCGGAATACAGCTCCACCTGCGGCGCGCGCAGCGTACCGGTGACGCGCACGCCGGCACGCACGTCGATTTCCGGCCGGATGGCCAGCAGGTTCAGCGACGGATTCTCCGGATCGCCGTTGAAGGCGACCTCGCCGGTCTCGACATTGAGCGACTGTCCCCAGGCGCGGTAGCGACCCTCGTCGGTACGCACCTCGCCGAACAGGCTGAAGGGACGGTCCCGGCGCGCCGAGCTTTGCAACGTGAGTTCGCCTTCCAGGCGCGTGGTGATGCCGTAGCCCTGCAATGCCAGGTCGCGGCCGAGGTCGAGGCGGATCTCCACGTCCATGGGCCGTGGCGATTCCAGCCGGCCCGTGCCATTGCCGGGCCCGGCCACCTCGACCAGGTCCAGCTCGTCGGCATTGCGCACCACGATCACATCGTCGCCCAGCGTGGGCGCGCCGGCGTCGGGAAGGAGGATCGTGGCGCGCACCACGTCGAGGTCGCCGCGCCCGGTACATGTGGCTTTCCGCCGCGCCCGCGACATTCCCCCGCTCCGGGGTGGGCTGGCGGTGTGGCGCCCCAGGCCCCGTAGTCGCTCGAGGCCGCCGTGGAAGTCCATGGGGATCCCGGTGCCGGGGCCGGGCCCGCCGATGCCGCTCCAGTCCACCACGCCGCGTGCCGTCATGCGGCCGCGCTCCCGGGGAGCCTGCGTGCGGTTGCCGCTCAGGCCCGGGATGTAGGCGCGGCTGCCGGTGCCGCCTTCGAACTCGAGCTGTTCCACCGAAAGGCGTTGTCCCTCGAGCCGGGCATGCAGCCGGCCGCCGTGCAGTTCAACGCCCTCGAGCACGGAACGCAGGTTCAGGCGGTTGCCGTCGACCGAACCGCGCAGCAGCGGCGTGCCCACGGTGCCCTCGATGGCAAGGTCGGCGGCCAGCTCGCCCTGCACGCGCCAGCCCGGGGGTGCGAACAGGGCCCACATGGCGAGGTCATCAACGCGCGCGTCCACGCGCCCGGAGAGCGCGGCCTCGCGCGGCAGCCGCCAGCCATCCGCGCTTCGTTCAAGGCGCGTGGCGGCATCGACGTGAATGATGCCGGCGCGGTCGCTGTCCCATTCGGCCGCCACGGTGAGCTCGTCCGCGGCGGAATCGATGCGCACCTCGAAGGCGCGGATGCCGGCAACCACGCCGTCCGGTGGTGGCCCGCCCGCGGTAGCCGCCCGGCCGCCATTGCCCAGCAGCCAGAGCTCGCCCTGCTCGCGCCGCACGCGCGCGTGCACCTCGAGCGTTTCGGCCAGCGCGAGGTTCCACTCCGCGGCGAGCACGAGGTTGGTGCCGAGGCCCGCACCCTCGAGCTGGCCCGCCCCGGTGCGGTCGGGCAAGGCATCGAGCCAGCCCAGCTGGATGCCGTCGATGGTGCCGCGGCTGGCCAGCCGCATCGCGCCATCCGTGCTGCGCCGGAACTGCAGCGGTTCCCACGAGACCACCAGCGGCCGCCGCCCGGCATCCAGTTCCGGGGGCGGCGTCAGCGACAGCCGTCCGGCGGTGCCCTGGAGCTGGAGTTCGCTGCCGGTGGAAATGTTCACCTCCAGCCCGTCGTCCACCGCGAGCATCCACGGCCCGGGTTGCTGCGGCAGCGAGGCCTCCACCTGCATGCGCTCGAACAGCAGCTGCCAGCCCGGGATCGGTGCATCGGCGGCATCCCGCTGCATCTGCACGCTGACGTCGAGCGCGGCGGCGGAGTCACCGGCGCGCACCCGGCCGGCGGCCAGCAGTGACGCGGCGGCGAGATTGCCCTGCACGCGGGCCTCGAAGGCATCGGCATCGATGGCACCCACCGCCGAACCTTCGGGCAGCTCCAGGTGCAGCTGTTCGCTCGCCAGCCGCGCATCGATGGCGAGCTCCGGATGCCGGCGCGGATCCGACAGTCCTTCGCGCCATTGCTGCCATCCGCCCTGCCACTGCGCCACCAGCGTGGCGCCGCCGCTGGCGTCCATGGCGGGAATGGATTCGCCGACCAGTGGAAGCCGGCGCAGCCACTCGAGCGTTTCCGGCGCCGAGGCCATGGTCAGGGACAGCGTGCCGCCGCCGCTCTGCCCGCGCATCGTGGCATCGGCCTGCAGCGCCAGGCCCGGCGCCTCGCCCGACAGGTGCGCCTCGATGGATTCCAGCGCGGGCAGCGCCACGTCGATCCCGCGACCCTCGAGCCGCGCGCCCAGGGCATCGATGTCGATCTCGCGCACGCGCAGGCGCGTGGGCGACCAGTCGCCGTTGAGGTGCACGGTGCGGATCTCCCACTCGCCGCCCGCCGGCGATCCGGCGTCGCTGCCGATGTCGGCCTGGAACGAGAGCGGTCCGTCGAGCGTGCCGGAAGCCCCCAGCGTGCCGGACAACCGCGCGGCCCCGTCGGAGGCCAGGTCCTCGTGGATGGCGGCCAGCGGCAGGCGGCGCAGCTCGCCGCGCAACTCCAGCGCGCGCGTGCCGGCGGCGTAGCTGCCCTCCACGCGCAGCAGACCATCGGCAATGGCCAGTTCCGCGGCGCGCGCCCGCCAGCGCTGATCGCTGGCCTCGATGTGGCCGGTGAAGCGCGTCAGCGGCAGGCGGTCCTGGTCGAGGCGGCCGGCCAGTGCGTTGGTGATCCCGCCACCGGCCTGCCATCCCTGCCCCGACGCGGCTTCATCCAGGGGCGCCAGGTCGAAGGCGCCGGCCAGCCGGGTCTGCGGCAGCGTGGTGATCAGGGCATTCAGGTCGACCTGCTGCAGCTGCAGGCTCACGTGCGCGCCGGCCAGTCCGGCAAGGGGCAGCACGCCGGTGAGATCGACGCCGCCGGCCGGATCGCCTGCCAGTTCCACGTGCGAGGACTGGATCCTCACCTCCTCTGGCGTGAGCTGTGCGCGGACTTCCACGGCCTGCACCGGCGCCAGGCCGGCATCCCATGCGCCGGGCGCGGCATTGCGCAGCGAGAGCGCCAGCTCCCACGACCGCGCGGGATGCTGCGCCGGCGTGACGAGCACCTCTGCGCCGACGTCGGTGCGCGGCGCGCTGGCGTGGAAGGCGGCGGCATTGAAGCGGCTCGCCCGCAGCTGCAGTGCCTGCAGCGGCTGCGAGCGCCAGGGATGCACGCTGCCGCGGGCAAAGAGCTGGGCCGCCTGCGGGGTCCCGGGTTCGCCCTGCTCCAGGGTGGTGCGCAGCGAGGCCAGCTCCTCGAGGAGGCGCGCCGGATCCGGCGCGGACGCCTGGACCAGCTCGCGTGCGTCCAGTTCCACGTCGATGCGCGCGTCCTCGCCGCCAGCCAGCGTGCCGCGGGCGCCGGCATGCGCCAGCATGGCGAGGGGCACCCCGGACACGGGATCGCGCAGCGAGGCGGCCAGGCGTGCCTCGAGCGCGAGGTTGCGGGCGCCAAGCCGCACCTCGGCCTGGGTCCTGCTCTGTCCATACGCCAGGCTCCCGAGCGTGAGCACGTGGTTCACGTCGTCGTACACATATCGTGCGGAGAGATCCTCCAGTACCTGCGTGCTGGAAGCGCCCGATGCGTCCACGGTCTCGATCTCGATGCGGTCCACGCGCAGGTTCACGACGAGGCGTACCGGCAGCGTGAGCTGCTCCGGCATCACGAAGGGTACGGCGGGCGGAGGAGGCTCGCGGCGCGGCGCCAGGCGCAGATGCACGCGGCCGGCACGCAGCCTCCGCACGTCGAGCTCCTTGCGCAGCAGGTCCGCCAGCCGCCAGTCCAGCGCGACGTCGTCGATGCGCAACGAGACGCCATCGCCGCGCCACTCCAGCCACCCGATGGCGCCGCCGCGTGCGATGGAACCTTCGGCGCCGCCGAAGTCGAGCTGCTGGCCCTCGGGCAGGAAGCGCTGCGCCAGCACCAGCGCATGCCGCAGCGAGGAGGAGCTGCCCAGCCACAGCGACGTCGACGCCGCCAGCAGCAGCGGCAACCCGACCACGATGCCGGCCACCCACCAGGGCCAGCGCGCGCGGCCGCTGCGCGGCGGTGGCGCGGGCGCGGTGGATGCAGGGGTGGTTTCGCTCACTTCATGTCCTTCAGAACTGGAAGCCCACGCGCAGGTGCAGCCGCCACTTGTGCGTGCGCAGGCCGTAGGCGGCGTCGAGCTGCAGCGGTCCCACCGGACTGGCCCAGCGCAGTCCGGTACCCACGCCGGTGTTCAGGCGCGCCTCGTCCGGTTCGTCCGCGGCCGCGCCGGCATCGACGAACACGGCGTGCTCGAAGCTGCGCGCATCGCCGAACAGCGTGACTGGCCGCTGCCACTCGATGCTGCCCCACGCCATGTAGCGCGCACCGTAGATGGTGCCGTCGTCCAGCTGGTTGCCGATGCTCTGGTAGGTGTAGCCGCGCACGGTGTTGTCGCCTCCGGTGAGGAACAGCAGCCGCACCGGGATGTCCACGTCGTCCCGGGCGTGGATCGCCCCCAGCTCGGTGCGCAATGCGATGCGGTTGCGCTTGCCGGCCGCATTGCGGCCGCCGAAGGGAAACAGCTGCAGCCCGCGCAGCACCACGCGCAGGAAGGGATCGCGCCGCGGCGTCAGCGTGAAGCCCACGCCGGACTCCAGGCCATAGCCGTGGCCCCTGGCGGGATTGAGGTCGTCGTCGAAATATCGCCCGGTCCAGTTGTAGTTGCCGATGATGGAGGAGCTGGCCGGCGGCGCCGACTCGCCGCGGGCGTTGCTGGCGTCATAGCGCAGGAAGAAGCGCCGCTCGGTGCTGTCCACCAGGCGCATGCGGCCGCCGGTCAGCGAGATGCTGTTGGCCCGGTAATCGCCGTAGACGCCGCGTTCCAGTTCCAGGCCCGTGTACCACGCCCAGCCGCTGGATGCGGGCATGTCGGTCCACTGCGTGGTCAGCGACTGCGCGTTGGTGCCCAGGTCCACATGGTTCACCGCGCGCCAGCGCAGCGGCCACATGCGGTTGTGCGTATGGTCGATGGACAGCCGCTCCTTCGAGTCGGTGCTGTACCCCACGCCCAGGACCACCTTCTGTTCCCTGGCCTCCCTGAACTGCGCGATGACCGGCGCGTCGAGCGGGTCCTCGCCGCTGGTGTCCAGCATCAGGAAGGCCGACTCGAAGTAGCCGCTGGCCACCAGGCGCTGCTGGGCATCCAGCAGCTTCTTCTCGCTGTATTCCTCCCCGCTGGGGATGCGCGCGATGTTGCGGATGCCGTCGGCGTCGTAGCGCTCCAGTCCCTGCATCACCAGGGCGCCGAAGCGATACAGCGGCCCGGAGTCATAGGTGACGAACAGGCGCGCCTCGGCGGTGTCCGCGTTGACCACGGCGAAGCTGTCGGCGATGCGCGCGGTGGGGTAGCGCTCGCGCTGCAGGACACGCAGGCCGTCGCTGCGCGAGCCCTCCCAGGCTTCCTGGGTGAAGGCCTCGCCGGGCTTGAGCAGCCAGTCGCGCTGGATCACCTCGCGCTGCTCCTCCCCTTCCGCGTCGTCGGCGACCGCGCCGGTGAAGTCGATGGCCACGTGCTCCACCCGCGCCTTCGCGCCGGGGTCCACGTTCATCACGATGCGGCGGGGTTCGCCGGCCTTCGCGGGCTCCTGCATCGACAGGGCGATCACCGGGTCGAAGTATCCCTGGGCGGCCAGCAGGTCGCGGGCGTTGTCCTCGGCGGCGCCCAGCAGGCGCCGCAGCTCCGCCGGCTGCAGGTCGGGGAAGTCCGCGAAGCGCTGCAGTTCCAGGTGGCGTTCGAGGTGGCGCGCCATCTCGCGGTTGCGGCTGACCACGTCGAGGTGGAACGTCACGCCGGCCGCCACCGGCTCGATGCGCTCGGGCGACTCCCCGTCGATCGACGGTTGCCCTTCACGGGATGCACAGCCCGCCAGCGCCGTGGCCAACGCCAGAGCGATGCAGGACAGGGGCGGTCCCCGGAACTTCAGATGCTGTGCTGCCACCCGTCCGACTCCGGGCCGATACTGCGCGATTCAGGCTAAGAGGCCCGCCCGGCAGCGTCAACGGAGCGCACGCCCGGGACCGGGCGGCATCGTCCTACATCTGCCCTGCGCGGGATGCCGGCGGGGCGCCGCTGCGGCGCCCCGGGAGAGGATCAGCCGTCGACGTTGCGCATCGACAGGCGCACACGGCCCTGGCGGTCGACCTCGAGCACCTTCACGCGCACCACGTCGCCTTCCTTGAGCTTGTCGCTGACCTTCTCGACGCGCTCGTCGGAAATCTGCGAGATGTGCACCAGGCCGTCGCGGCCCGGCAGGATGGTGACGAAGGCGCCGAAGTCCATCAGGCGCGCGACCCGGCCCTCGTACACCCGGCCGACTTCCACCTCGGCGGTGATCAGCTCGATGCGGCGCTGGGCCTCGCGTCCGGCGGCGGCGTTGACCGAGGCGATCTTCACCGTGCCGTCGTTCTCGATGTCGATGGTGGTGCCGGTCTCCTCGGTGATCTGGCGGATCACCGCGCCACCCTTGCCGATGACGTCGCGGATCTTCTCCGGGTCGATCTTCAGCGTGATGATGGACGGCGCCCACTCGCTCATCTTGGCGCGCGGCGCGGCGATGACCTTGTTCATCTCGCCGAGGATGTGCAGGCGGCCGGCATGCGCCTGCTCCAGCGCCACCTTCATGATCTCCGGCGTGATGCCCTCGACCTTGATGTCCATCTGCAGCGCGGTCACGCCCTCGGCGGTACCGGCCACCTTGAAGTCCATGTCGCCCAGGTGATCCTCGTCACCCAGGATGTCGGTGAGCACCTGGAAGCGGTTGCCCTCCAGCACCAGGCCCATGGCCACGCCGGCCACCGGCGCCTTGATCGGCACGCCGGCATCCATCAGCGCGAGGCTGGTGCCGCACACCGTGGCCATCGAGGAGGAGCCATTGGATTCCAGGATCTCGGACACCACGCGCATCACGTAGGAGAACTCCTCCATCGTGGGCAGCACGGCCGAGATGCCGCGGCGGGCGAGGTTGCCGTGGCCGATCTCGCGGCGCTTCGGCGAGCCCAGCATGCCGGTCTCGCCCACCGAGAACGGCGGGAAGTTGTAGTGCAGCATGAACGGCTCGCGGCGTTCGCCCTCGAGCGCGTCGATGATCTGCGCGTCGCGCGAGGTGCCCAGCGTGACCGTGACCAGCGCCTGGGTCTCGCCGCGGGTGAAGATGGCCGAGCCGTGCGTGCGCGGCAGCGTGCCCACCTTGATGTTGATCGGACGCACGGTCTTCGTGTCGCGGCCGTCGATGCGCGGCTCACCGTTCAGGATGCGCTCGCGGA
This sequence comes from Pseudomonadota bacterium, assembly GCA_003242275.1. Next base: position 8,281 of record QGUX01000058.1, read on the forward strand.
CGATGCGGCTCTCGAGGTTGAACAGCTGCGTGGCCACGTCCTGCGCGTTCCACTTCGGCACGCCGTCCACCTGCGGCACCGCCTCGGCCACGGCCGCCTTGATCTCGGCGACGCGGGCATAGCGCTCCTGCTTGGCGGTGATGCGGTAGGCCTCGGACAGCGGACCCTCGGCCTTTTCCTTCACGAAGGCCACCAGCTCCGGGTCGGGCGGGGTGGGCTTCCAGTCCCAGCGCGGCTTGCCGGCCTCGGCCACCAGCCTGTTGATGGCGTCGATGGCCACCTGCATCTGCTCGTGGCCGAACACCACGGCACCCAGCATCACGTCCTCGGGCAGGCGGTCGGCCTCGGATTCCACCATCAGCACCGCACCGGCCGTGCCGGCGACCACGAGGTCGAGGCGCGAACCCTCGGCTTCCTTCTTGGTGGGGTTCAGCAGGTACTTGCCGTCCTTGTAACCCACGCGCGCGGCGCCGATGGGACCATTGAACGGCACGCCCGACAGCGCCAGCGCCGCCGAGGCGCCCAGCATGGAAGGGATGTCGGCGGGAATGTCCGGATCGAGCGAGATGACGGTGGCGACCACCTGCACCTCGTTGTAGAAGCCGTCGGGGAACAGCGGCCGGATCGGGCGGTCGATCAGGCGCGAGATCAGCGTCTCGGATTCGGTGGGACGGCCCTCGCGGCGGAAGAAGCCGCCGGGAATGCGGCCGGCGGCATAGGTCTTTTCCTGGTAGTTGACGGTCAGCGGGAAGAAGTCCTTGCCCGGCTGCACCTGCTTGCGCGCGACCGCGGTGACCAGGACGACGGTATCTCCCATCGAAACCACGACCGCGCCGTCGGCAAGACGGGCGAGTTCGCCGGTCTCCAGGGTCACGGTCTGGGACCCGAACTGGAAGGATTGCTTGGCAATGCTCACTGAATGAACCTCGGTTGGCGATGCGATCAGGCGCCGTCATGGCGCCCATGACAAACGGGCCGCGCGGTGTGGATGACTGCGCGGCCCGTGAGGCTCGTCGGTCAGCGGCGGAGACCCAGCCGCTCGACGACTTCCTGGTATTTCTGCGGTTTGGTCGCCTTCAGGTAGTCCAGCAGCTTGCGGCGCTGGTTCACCATCTTCACCAGCCCGCGGCGGGAAGCATGGTCACGCTTGTGCGTGTTGAAGTGACCGCCGAGGCTGTTGATGCGCTCGGACAGCAGTGCAATCTGCACTTCAGGAGAGCCGGTGTCTTTCGCGTCGCGGCCGAACTGGGTGAGGATGCCGCGCTTCTGTTCGCTCGATAGTGCCATCTGGTCGTTGCTTGCTTCTGTCTTTCGGAAAGCGCGGCATTCTACTCGCCCCCCCCTGCCCCCTCAAGCAGAATCGGGACCTAAATTATTGAAAAGACGGACGGGCTTCAGCACCCGCCCGTCGGGTTCGAAGGCGCCGATGCCGAGGAAGCGCCCGGCCGGGTCGTAAAGGCGCACCAGCGCACCGCCGGACCCGCCCCCCGTGCCCTCCACCCGCTGCCCATGGCGCATCCGGACGGCCCGCTCCCGGTCCAGGTGGACCGCCGGCAGCTGTGGCAGGGCCGCATCGGCCGGCAGCAGCGGCACCGCCGGCGCGTCGGCCTCCACCGCTTCCAGGGTCACCAGCCCTCCCGGGGGGAAGGGTTCTACGGCGGTGCGTCGCAGCGCCGTCAGGTGGGCGCAACTTCCCATGGCCCGGGCAAGGTCCTCGGCCAGGGTGCGGACATAAGTCCCCTTGGAGCAGCGCACCATCAGGCGGGCCTCGGGCCAGTCCACGCCCAGGAGCGTGAGTTCATGGATGGTCACCCGGCGCGCCTCGCGCTCCACCTCGATGCCCTGCCGCGCCAGCCGGTACAGGGGCTGGCCGTCGCGCTTGAGCGCCGAGAACATGGGCGGCACCTGGTCGATGGTGCCGAGGTAGCGCGGGATCGCCATCGCCAGCGCACCCGCGAGGTCCTGCGGCACCTCGCAGCTCTCCACCACCTCGCCCTCGGCATCGCCGGTGGAAGTGCGCTGTCCGAAACGGGCGGTGAACTCATATTCCTTGTCGCCCTCGAGCAGGAAGCCGGCCACCTTGGTGGCCTCGCCCAGGCAGATGGGCAGCATGCCGGTCGCCAGGGGGTCCAGGCTTCCCGTGTGGCCGGCCTTCACGCGGCCGAAGGCCCGCCGCACGCGCTGCACGGCGGCGTTGGAGGAGAGGCCTTGCGGCTTGTCGAGCAGCAGGATTCCGTGCGGCATCTTCCCTGAAGGGCGCCGGGCGCCCTCGGCTTTCAGCTTTCGCGGGGCCGGTTGGCCGAATCGATCAGCGCGTTCAGGCGCTCGGCGCGGTCGAAGGAATCATCGAAGATGAATTCCAGCTTCGGCGCATGGCGCAGGCCGGCGCGCCGGCCCACCTCGCCGCGCAGGAAGCCGGCCGCGGCGGCCAGCCCCTCTTCAATGTCGGCCCCCGCGCCGCCGCCGAAGGGCACGTAGTACACGCGTGCGATGGACAGGTCCGGCGCCAGCTTCACCTGCGTGATGGTGAGGGGCCCGACCCGCGGGTCCTTCACCTCGCGCGCGACCAGCTCGGCCAGCACCCGCTGGACCTGGGATTCCAGCCGCACCAGCCTGCCGCCGCCGGATGGACGCGAGGGCATCCGCGCTCCCTCAGATCGTGCGCGCGACTTCCACGCGCGAGTAGCACTCGATCTGGTCGCCCACGCGCACGTCCTGGTAGTTCTTCACGCCGATGCCGCACTCGGTGCCGGCGCGCACCTCGCTGACGTCGTCCTTGAAGCGGCGCAGTGACTCCAGCGCGCCCTCGAAGATCACCACGTTGTCGCGCAGCACGCGGATCGGGTTGTTGCGCTTGACCACGCCCTCGGTGACCAGGCAGCCGGCGACCACGCCGAACTTGCTGGAGCGGAACACCTCGCGCACCTGCGCCACGCCGACGATCTGTTCCTTGATCTCGGGCGCGAGCATGCCGCTCATCACCTGCTTCATGTCCTCGATGGCCTCGTAGATGATGCTGTAGTAGCGCACATCCACGCCGGTTTCCTTCATGGCCTCGCGCGCGCCGGCGTCGGCGCGCACGTTGAAGCCGATGACCCGGGCCTTCGAGGCCGCGGCGAGCTGGATGTCCGAGGCGGTGATGCCGCCCACGTTGGCCGCCAGCACCTTGATGGTCACCTCGTCGGTGGACAGCTTGGTCAGCGCGTCGCGCAGCGCCTCGGCGCTGCCCTGCACGTCGGTCTTCACCACGACCGGGATGACGCTGGCCTTGGCCTCCTCCATCTGCGAGAACACGTCCTCGGCCGTGGCGGTGCGCGCGGCCACGCGCACGTCGCGATGGCGGCTGGCGCGATGCTGCGCCACCTCGCGCGCCTTGCGGTCGCTCTCCACCACCAGCAGCTCGTCGCCCGCATTGGGCGCGCCGTTCAGGCCCAGCACCACCACGGGCATGGAGGGCTTGGCTTCCTTCACCGCCTTGCCGGTCTCGTCGAACATGGCGCGCACACGGCCGAACTGCGTGCCGGCGAGGATCGGGTCGCCGAGCTTCAACGTGCCGCGCTTGACCAGCACCGTGGCCACGGCGCCACGGCCCTTCTCGACGCTGGACTCGATCACGATGCCCGAGGCCGGGCCCTTCTGCGGCGCCTTGAGTTCGAGGATCTCGGCCTGCAGCAGGATGGCCTCCAGCAGCTCGTCGATGCCCTGGCCGGTCTTGGCCGAGACGTGGCGGAACATGTCGTTGCCGCCCCACTCCTCCGAGACCACCTCGTGCTTGGCCAGCTCGGTGCGAACCCGGTCCGGATCGGCCTCGGGCTTGTCGATCTTGTTCACCGCCACCACGATGGGCACGCCCGCGGCGCGCGCATGCTGGATGGCTTCCACGGTCTGCGGCATCACGCCGTCGTCGGCGGCCACCACCAGCACCACCACGTCGGTGGCCCTGGCGCCGCGCGCACGCATCGCGGTGAACGCGGCGTGGCCCGGGGTATCGAGGAAGGTCACCACGCCGCGCGGGGTCTCCACGTGGTAGGCGCCGATGTGCTGGGTGATGCCGCCAGCCTCGCCCGCCGCCACCTTGGTGCGGCGGATGTAGTCCAGCAGCGAGGTCTTGCCGTGGTCCACGTGGCCCATCACGGTGACCACCGGCGGACGCGGCAGCTCCTCGGCCTCGATGGGCGCCTGCAGGTCCTGCTCGATCTCGTTCTCGTTGACCAGCACCGGCTCGTGGCCCATCTCCTCGATGACCAGCACCGCGGTGTCCTGGTCGATGGTCTGGTTGATGGTGGCCATCACGCCCAGGCCCATCAGCGTCTTGATCACCTCGGTGGCCTTCACCGCCATGCGCTGGGCCAGCTCGGAGACCACGATGGTCTCGCCGACCTGGACCTGGCGCCTGACCGGCGCGGTGGGCATCTCGAAGCCGTGCTTCTGCTCGCCTTCGGGCTGCAGGCGGCCCCGCAGCTTGGTCGGCTTCTTCTTGCGGAAGCGGTTGGCGTCGCCGGCGACGTGCAGCTCCTGCCGGCCGTAGCGCGTGCCGCGCGGCGGTTCGGCATCGGCCTTGCGCTCGGGCTTGTGGTCCACCTTGTGCTCGGCCTTGCGCGGCTCGACCTTGGCCGGCGCCGGCGCCGGCTCGGGTTCGGGTGCCGGAGGCGGTGGCGGCGGGGCGGCGCGGCGCGCCTTCTCGCGCTCGGCCTCCTCGCGCTCGCGCTGCTCCTGCAGGCGCCGGGCCTCCTCGGCCTGGCGGGCGCGCTGCTGCTCCTCCTCCAGGCGACGGCGGTTCTCCTCGTCGAGGCGCTGCTGCTCGCGGCGCTCGGCCTCGGCCCGCTCCGCCTCGGCGCGCAGCTGCGCCTCCAGCTCGCGCTTCTTCGCCTCGGCCTGCTCGGCCTGGGCGCGCGCCTGCTCCTCGAGCACGTCGCGCTTGACGTAGGTGCGCTTGTGGCGCACCTCGACGTTGACCGTGCGCGCACGGCCCTGCGGGCTCGCCAGCTTCAGCTCGCTCTGCGTCTTGCGCTTCAGCGTGATCTTGCGCGGCGCGGCATCCACGCTCGCGGTCCCGTGGCTGCGACGCAGGTGCGTCAGCAGCTCCATCTTCGCCTCGTCGCTGATCTTGTCGTCAGCGCCGGACACGGAGATGCCGGCCTGCTCCAGCTGCGCGAGCAGTTTCTCGACCGGCACCTTCAGTACATCGGCAAATTGCGCGACGGTCACATCAGCCATTCACAACTCTCCCGGCGGAATTACTTCTTCTCCGCCTCGAACCACATCTCGCGCGCCTTCATGATCAGCGCGCCGGCTTCCGCCGCATCCAGCCCCTCGATCTCGGCCAAATCGTCCACCGACTGCTCGGCCAGCTGCTCGCGGGTGCGGATGCCCGACTGCGCCAGCTTCAGCGCCAGGTCGGGGCTCATGCCCGACAGCTGCAGCAGGTCGTCGGCAGGCAACTGGCTCTCCAAGCTCTCCTCGCTGGCGATGGCCTGGGTCAGCAGCACGTCGCGGGCACGGTTGCGCAGCTCCTTGATCAGCTCCTCGTCGAAGGCCTCGATCGAGGCCAGCTCCGACACCGGCACGTAGGCCAGCTCCTCGATGGTCGAGAAGCCCTCCTGCGCCAGGATGGTGGCCACGTCCTCGTCGACGTCGAGCTGCTTCATGAACATCTGCACGACCTTGCGCGCCTCGGACTCGCTCTTGGCCTCGGCGTCGGACTCGGTCATCACGTTCAGCTCCCAGCCGGTGAGCTGGCTGGCGAGCCGGATGTTCTGGCCGCCGCGGCCGATGGCCTGCGAGAGCTTGTCCTCGGCCACCGCGATGTCCATCGAGTGCGCGTCCTCGTCCACGACGATGGACAGCACCTCGGCCGGCGACATGGCGTTGATCACGAACTGCGCCGGGTTCTCGTCCCACGGGATGATGTCCACGCGCTCGCCGGCAATCTCGTTCGAAACCGCCTGCACGCGCGAGCCGCGCATGCCCACGCAGGCGCCCACGGGATCGATGCGCGGCTCGTGGCTGCGCACGGCGATCTTGGCGCGCACGCCCGGGTCGCGCGCGGCCCCCAGGATCTCGATCGTGCCCTGGCCCACTTCCGGCACCTCGAGCTTGAACAGCTCGATCAGGAACTCCGGCGCGGTGCGCGACAGGAACAGCTGCGGGCCGCGCGGCTCCGAGCGCACGTCCTTCAGCCAGGCCTTGACGCGGTCCTGCGGCTTCAGGGCCTCGCGCGGGATCATCTCGCCGCGCGGGATGAAGCCTTCGGCGTTGTTGCCCAGGTCCACGTACACGCCGTTCCTGTCCACGCGCTTGACCACGCCGGACACCAGCGTGTGCACGCGGTCCTTGAACATGTCGACCACCTGCGCGCGCTCGGCCTCGCGCACCTTCTGCACCATCACCTGCTTGGCCTGCTGCGCGGCGATGCGGCCGAAGGCGACCGACTCGATGGGCTGCTCGACGTAGCCACCGGGCTCGGCGTTGGGGTCGATCTCCAGCGCATCCTCCAGGCGCAGCTCGCGCTCGGGCGTCTCCAGTTCGGTGGAGTCGTCGGCGAACACCTTCCAGCGGCGGAAGGTGTCGTAGTCGCCGGTCTTGCGGTTGATCGACACGCGCACGTCCCAGTCCTCGCCGTGCTTCTTGCGCGTGGCCGCGGCCAGCGCCGCCTCGAGCGCCTCGAAGATGATTTCCTTGTCGACGCCCTTCTCGTTCGAGACGGCATCGACCACCATCA
>QGUX01000059.1 GCA_003242275.1 Pseudomonadota bacterium
AAAAAGCCGTGGGGCACCGTTCCCGTTTTCTCCCCCCGGGTCATCTGGGCCCGGAGGTCGGGCCCGCGCTCGGGCACCGGGCGGGGCGGGTCCTCGTAGGGATCGATGCGGCGGTTGTGGTTCAGGTCGCGCGTGGATGGCGCGGCGCCGTGCAGGCCCGGCCCGACCAGCAGCATGGCGAAGAACAGCAGCAGGATCCGCGACATGCGCCGATTCTAGAGGGCGGCGGGAATCACTGCATGGAGCAACGAAGCCCGCACGGCCGCACGTGCCCGGCGGGACCGTCCCCGCGACGCACCGCACCGGGACTTCCGGGGGTGTAGAATGCGCCCCCGCCTTCCGGCGGCCTGCCTTCGCCAAGATGACCGAGACCGCATCCTCCCGCCCCGTGCTCAAGCCCCCGGTCGACGGGCCGCTGCTGCTGCACTCCTGCTGCGCGCCCTGCTCGGGCGAGGTGATGGAAGCGCTGCTGGCCTCGGGCATCCGGTACACGATCTTCTTCTACAACCCCAACATCCACCCGAAGCAGGAATACCTGCTGCGCAAGGAAGAGAACATCCGCTTCGCCGAGAAGCACGGCATCGAGTTCGTCGACGCGGATTACGACACCAGCAACTGGTTCCAGCGCGTGAAGGGGCTGGAGCACGAGCCCGAGCGCGGCGCGCGCTGCACGGCCTGCTTCGACATGCGCTTCGAGCGCACCGCGCTGTACGCGCACGAGCACGGCTTCCCGATGATGACCAGCTCGCTGGGCATCTCGCGCTGGAAGGACATGAACCAGATCAACGGCTGCGGCATCCGCGCGGCCGCCCGCTATCCCGACCTCGTCTACTGGGACTACAACTGGCGCAAGGGCGGCGGCGCGCAGCGCATGATCGAGATCAGCAAGCGCGAGCAGTTCTACCAGCAGGAGTACTGCGGCTGCGTGTATTCGCTGCGTGACACCAACCTGCGCCGCGCGCAGCAGGGCCGCGGCCCGGTCGAGATCGGCGTGCACTTCTACGGGCGCAACGAGGCGCGCTGAGCCGGCCCCGGGCGGGTTTGCTGCATTGCAGCGAACACCGCCGGGGCACCGCGGGATGGCACTGGGGTAGCATGGACTGCCTCCCCCGTCCCGCTCCCGCTACCCGTGCCGCTCAGCCATTTCCATCCCGCCGTCAACCGCTGGTTCACCACCGCCTTCGGTGAGCCCACGGCCGCGCAGGCCGCAGCGTGGCCGGAGATCGCGCGCCGGCGCCACACGCTGATCGCCGCGCCCACGGGTTCGGGCAAGACACTGGCGGCCTTCCTCGCCGCCATCGATTCGCTGGTGCGCCAGGCTGCCGCCGGCGAACTGGCGCCCGGTGTACAGGTGGTGTACGTTTCTCCGCTGAAGGCGCTGTCCAACGACATCCGCCGCAACCTCGAGGAGCCACTGGCCGGCTGCCGCCGCGCGCTGGCGGAACTGGGCGTCGAGGCGGCGGAAATCGTGAGCCAGGTGCGCACCGGCGACACCACGCAGGCCGAGCGCGCGGCCATGCTGAAGAACCCGCCGCACATCCTGGTCACCACCCCGGAGTCGCTGTACATCCTGCTCACGGCCGAGTCCGGCCGGCGCATGCTGGCCGGCACGCGCACCGTCATCGTCGACGAGATCCACGCCGTCGCCGGCACCAAGCGTGGCGCGCACCTGTCGCTGTCGCTGGAGCGGCTGGCCGACCTCGCCGGCGGCAACCTGCAGCGCGTGGGACTGTCGGCCACGCAGAAGCCCATCGGCGACGTGGGCCACTTCCTGGCCGGAACCGGCCGCGAGTGCACCATCATCGATGCCGGTCACGTGCGCGAACGCGACCTTGCGCTGGTGCTGCCGGGCTCGCCGCTGGAGGCGGTGATGGCCACCGAGGTGTGGAACGACCTCTACGACCGCATCGCCCGGCTGGTGGAGGAACACCGCACCACGCTGGTCTTCGCCAACACGCGCCGCATGGTGGAGCGCATCACGCGCCACCTGTCCGAGCGCATCGGCGCCTCGCACATCGCCGCCCACCATGGCAGCCTGGCGCGCGAGCAGCGCCACGCGGCCGAGCAGCGGCTGAAGTCCGGCGAACTGAAGGCGCTGGTGGCCACCGCCTCGCTGGAACTGGGCATCGACATCGGCGACGTGGAGCTGGTCTGCCAGATCGGCTCACCGCGCTCGATCTCGGCCTTCCTGCAGCGCGTGGGCCGCGCCAACCACGCCGTGCACGGCGTGCCCAAGGGGCGGCTGTTCCCGCTGTCGCGCGACGAGCTGGTGGAGTGCACCGCGCTGCTGGATGCCGTGCGCGGCGGCGAACTGGACACGCTGCACATTCCCGAGGCGCCGCTCGACGTGCTGTCGCAGCAGATCGTGGCCGAGGTGGCCAGCGGCGAGCGCGGCGAGGACGAGCTGTTCGACCTCGTGCGCCGCGCCTGGCCATACCGCAACCTCGAACGCGGCGCATACGAGGAGCTGGTGCGCATGCTCTCCGAAGGCATCGCGACCCGGCGCGGCCGGCAGAGCGCCTACCTGCACCGCGATGCGGTCAACGGCCGCCTGCGCGCCCGCCGCGGCGCGCGCCTGACGGCCATCACCTGCGGCGGCGCCATTGCGCAGAACGCCGACTACCAGGTGGTGCTCGAGCCGCAGGGCACGCTGATCGGCACGGTCAACGAGGACTTCGCGGTCGAAAGCCTGGCCGGCGATGTCTTCCAGCTCGGCAACACCTCCTATCGCATCCTGCGCGTGGAGTCGGGGAAGGTACGGGTGGAGGACGCGGCGGGGCAGCCACCGACCATTCCCTTCTGGCTGGGCGAGGCGCCGGCGCGCACCGACGAGCTGTCAGCGGCCGTCTCGCGCCTGCGCGCCGAGGTCGAGGCCGCCCTGCCCGACCTCTCCGCCGACACCATCGAGCGCTGCATCACGCAGGTGCGCGAGCACCACGAGCTGCCGCCTGCGGCCGCCCGGCAGCTCGTGGAATACCTGGCGGCAGCCAGGGCCGCCCTGGGCCGGCTGCCGACCAGGGACACGCTGGTCATCGAGCGCTTCTTCGACGAAGCCGGCGGCATGCAGCTGGTGGTGCACTCGCCCTTCGGTGCGCGCGTGAACCGGGCCTTCGGCCTGTCGCTGCGCAAGCGCTTCTGCCAGAGCTTCAACTTCGAGCTGCAGGCCGCGGCCACCGAGGACGCCATCGTGCTCTCGCTGGGCGAGACGCACAGCTTCCCGCTCGAGGACGTGGCGAAGTTCCTGAACAGCCGCACCGTGCGCGACGTGCTGGTGCAGGCCGTGCTCGACTCGCCGCTGTTCACCACGCGCTGGCGCTGGAACGCCACCATCTCGCTGGCCGTGAAGAGTTCGCGCGGCGGCCGCCGGACCCCGCCGCCGCTGCTGCGCATGGCGGCCGAGGACCTGATATCGGTGGTATTTCCCGACCAGCTCGCGTGCCTGGAGAACATCAGCGGCCCGCGCCAGATTCCCGACCATCCGCTGGTGCGCCAGACCCTGCACGACTGCCTGCACGAGGCCATGGACATCGACGGGCTCGTCGCACTGCTGCAGGGCATCGAGTCCGGTCGCGTGCAGGTGGTGACGCGGGACCTGCCGCAGCCGTCGATGCTGGCGATGGAGGTCCTGTCGGCCAGGCCCTATGCCTTCCTCGACGATGCGCCGCTGGAGGAGCGCCGCACGCAGGCCGTGGCAGCGCGCCGCTGGCTCGATCCGCAGAGCGCCGCGGAATTCGGCAAGCTGGACCCCGCCGCCATCGACGAAGTGCGCGAGGAAGCCTGGCCCGACCCGGCCAATGCCGACGAGCTGCATGATGCCCTGATGCTGCTCGGCCTGCTGCCGGCGGCCGAGGGGCGTGGCGCAGGCCCGGTCACGCGCGCGGACTGGATGCCGCACTTCGAGGTCCTGAAGCAGGCGCGCCGCGCGACACGCCTCGTGCTCGATTCCGGCCGGGCGTTCTGGGTGGCGGCGGAACAGCTGCCGCTGGCCATCGCCGTTCATGCACGGGCGCGCCTGGAACCCCAGCTTGAAGTTCCGGCCGGCCATCGCGACCGCGTGGCCGATCGCGGCGAGGCCGTGCGCGAGCTGCTGCGCGGCCGCCTGCAGGCCACCGGTCCCGTCACGGCGGCCGCACTGGCCGCGGCGCTCGCCGTCGACGTCGCCGACGTGGACGCCGCGCTGCTGGCGCTGGAGGCCGAGGGGTTCGTGATGCGCGGCCGGTTCAGCGACGGCGCCTCCCCGCACGCGCCCGAGTGGTGCGAACGGCGCCTGCTGGCGCGCATCAGCCGCTACACCATCCGCACGCTGCGTGCCCAGGTCGAGCCGGTGTCGGCCGCCGACTTCATGCGCTTCCTGCTGGAATGGCAGGGCGTGACGCGCCGGCCGCAGGGCGAGGGACCGCAGGCGCTGGCGGCCGTCCTCGAGCAGCTGGAGGGATTCGAGGTTCCGGCGGTGGCCTGGGAGCGCGACCTGCTGCCGGCGCGACTGAAAGCCTACGACCCCTCGTGGCTGGACACGCTCTGCCTGTCGGGCCGCGTGGTGTGGGCGCGGCTCGACGCGCCCAAGGGCTCGGTGGCCGGCCCCGTGCGCACCACCCCCATCGCCTTGCTGTCACGCGCGCACCTGCCGCTGTGGCGGGCGCTGGCGGGACGGCAGCGGGCGCAACCCCAGCTCTCCGCCGTCGCGCGCGCGATGGCGGAGCGGCTCAGGTCCCGCGGCGCCTCCTTCTTCGACGAACTCTCCGAGGACAGCGGCCTGCTCAAGTCCCAGGCCGAAAGTGCGCTGGGCGAGCTGGTCGCTGCCGGACTGGTCAGCGCCGACAGCTTCGGCGGCCTGCGTGCGCTGCTGATGCCGCTGCAGACCCGGCGCCGCCTGGCCTCGCATGGCCGGCGCATCGCGCTGGTCGGACTCGAGGAGGCCGGACGCTGGAGCCTTGTGCGACCGCTGCCCGGCGACGCCGCCGCGGCGGCGGATGCCGAGGCGTCGGCCGACGAAGACGCCGGGCTGGTGGAACAGGTGGCCTGGCGCCTGCTGCAGCGGCACGGCGTGGTGTTCCGCCGCATCCTGGCGCGCGAGGCGCCCTGGCTGCCGCCCTGGCACGCGCTGCTGCGCACGCTGCGCCGCCTGGAGGCCCAGGGCCATGTGCGCGGCGGCCGCTTCGTCGCCGGCGTCACCGGCGAGCAATACGCGCTGCCTGAAGCGGTCACCGCGCTGCGCGCCATGCGCCAGCGCCCGAAGGACGGCGCGCTGGTGTCCCTGAGCGCGGCCGATCCGCTGAACCTGCTGGGCATCGTCACGCCCGGCGAGCGGCTGCCCGCGCTGGCCGGCAACCGCTTCCTGCTGCGCGACGGCGTGCCCATCGCCGTGCACGTGGCCGGCGAGCTCCAGTGGCTGGTGGAAGTGCCAGCCGCGGAGCAATGGACGGCGCGCAATGCGCTGCTGCGACGGGGCACTGCGTTGCAAGCCGCCCACAGCGCCTGACGCCCGCGCGCGTCGGCTGGCCGCCGCTCTTCCCTCACCGCGCCGGCCGTGAAGCGCACAGGCCCGCGCCGCGTTCAGGCGGCTCTCGGGGGCGCCTGGCGCATCAGCTCCGTGCCCGGTTCCCAGCTGTACGTGGAGGAGACGATGCTCGATGGCGAGCCATCCGCATTGACGGCGTCGCGGTATGCGATCGAGCTGCCGCCCTCCTCCCCGCGCTCCACGAACTCCGTGCCGTTCTTGCGAAGCTGCACTTCCTCCTGCACCACCTTGCGCACGAAGTCACGATGGCTGCGGAAGGCGATGCGCGCCGGCAGGTCGCCGTCGTCGCCCAGGACCTCTTCCGGGTCGCGTCGCTCGAGGTCCTTGAACAGCCGCAACGCCACCTGGAAGTGGCCGAGCTCGTAATCGAGGAACTGTTCCCACAGGGCCTTGATGCGCGGATTGGTCTCCTGCTCGACACAGGCCGCGTAGGTCCAGACCTCCGCGGCCTCGCTGATCATCAGCTTCTCGAGCAGGGATTCCTCCGGATTGAGCATCGAGCCGTAGTGGGTGATGTGCTGGGCCTCCACCGATGCGATCTCGGCATAGAGCTGTCGCGCCAGCGGATCGGCGAACAGCGGGCCGATGTTCATGTAGTAGTCGTGCGTCTGGTACTCGGCGCCGGTCAGCGTCAGCGCATGCAGCTTGGTGGCCAGCGCCGCACCCGGCTCGTAGGGGCGGACCAGCTCGTGCTCGGGCGCACGGTGGTGCTCGATGGTCGGCCGGCCGGGCACGATGTCGGTGTAGCCCTGCAGGATGTTGTTGGCGTCCTTGCCCTCCAGGCGGTCGAGCAGCGCCGAGTAGCGGTACAGGTGGTCGAAGTCCTCCAGCAGCGCATAGCGGTAGGCCTGGGCCAGGTAGGGATCCGGCTCGAGCTGCGCCACCGATGAGGTGAGCTCGATGGCCACCTGCTCGTAGGCGATGGTGGTCTCCAGCGGCGAGTGGTCCGCCCCGATCAGCCAGTTCACCGCCGTGGCCTGGTGCTGCTCCACGCGCATCAGCTGTGCCAGCGGCACCCGCGCCTCGCGGTTGCAGCGCAGGGCCACCTGCTTGGTACGCAACGAGTCGAGCTCGATGCCGTTCATCAGGATGATGCGAATGCGGGTGAAGGCGTCGTCGTCCAGCTTGCTGATCGGCTTGCCGGCCATGGCCTTCCAGGTCAGGCGCTGCCTGCCGATGTCCACGCCCCTGTCGTCATAGAGATTGATGGTCATGATGCGCTCCTCGAGTTCAGACGGCCGGAGTGCCGGCGGCGTCCACCGTCAGCGCGCGCAACCATGCGCGCACCGCCACCACGTGCTGTTCCTCGGCCATCATGGCTTCGGTGAAGCGGTCGGCCAGCTCGGCCTGGCCGGCCCTGGTGGCCAGGTCCGCCAGCAATTCCCAGCTCGCCGTGTCGGCCAGCTCGGCGACCAGCATGGCGTTCAGGCACTGCGCCAGCGTGGTGCGCGGGTCCGTGACCACCTGCAGCACGCCCATGGTGGCGGTCGCGGTGACATCGGCGCAGGGCGTCTGCGCGGTGGGATCACCGCCGAGCTGCCCCATCACCTCGCACAGCATCCGGAAGTGACCCAACTCCTCGGAGCGGATGCGGCGCAGCGTATCCAGCGGCGTCTCGCTGGCCGGCGCCAGCACCGGCTCGCCCTCTTCCTCGTCGTCGATGGCGACCGTGTCCAGCGGCGGCAACTCCTCGCCGCCCGCCTCCGACAGCGTCAGGTACTTCGAGATCAGCGCGTCGTAGAGGCGCGTGCCGGTGCGCTCGAAGGCGATGCGCTCGCCGATCTTGTCCATGAACAGGCCGGGATTGACGCCGCGGAGCATGGACATGCCCTTCTTCACGGCACCCTTCACCAGCGAGGCCGGTGGCGGAATGGAGCCGATGCTGTCGGCCTCGGCGATGTTCCTCAACCTCTCGGCCTCGATGGGCGCGGTGCTGATGGGGACCTGGGGGGACAGTTCCTCGACGGCCTCGAGCATGCGGCTGATGCCGGCGGGGTGCACTGCGGCACCGGTGCGGTTCTGGCCAGTGGTGGTCGGTTGCATGGCGGGTTCCTTGGGCTTCGTTTCTCTGGGAGGTACCGGGAGCGGGAACCCTAGTTCGCGCTGCAGCGGAGCCGATGCAGGAGCGCAGGCCGGCGCTCGGTAGGTCGCGCCGCGCAGGCAGGCCTCGCCCCCGCGGCAGCTGCTGCGGAAGCAGTGGCCCGGCCGCAGGCGCCCGCCCCGCGCAATCCGGACCCACATAAGGACATGGGTGGATCGCTATTGATGTCCCCTGGGCCGCCGCCTAATTTATATCACGTTGTGATATTTCAGCCGCATTACGGAACGGAGGATCCATGGCATTGCAGATTGGGGACGAAGCGCCGGACTTCACGGCGATGACGACGCAGGGACTGATCCGCTTCCACGAGTGGCTGGGCTCGTCCTGGGGCGTGCTTTTCTCCCACCCCAAGGACTTCACGCCGGTCTGCACGACCGAGCTGGGCTACACCGAAAAGCTGCGGCCGGAATTCGAGAAGCGTGGCGTCAAGGTCATCGGCCTGTCGGTGGACGACGTCACCGACCATGAGCGCTGGGCGGAGGACATCCGCGAGACGCAGGGCGCGAAGCCGCAGTTTCCGATCATTGCCGACAGCCTGGGCAAGGTGGCTGCGGCCTACGGCATGATCCATCCCAAGGCGGACAACACCTTCACCGTCCGCTCGGTGTTCTTCATCGACCCGTCCCGGAAGATCCGCGCGATGATCACCTACCCGGCCAGCACCGGGCGCAACTTCGACGAGATCCTGCGCGTGATCGACTCGCTGCAGCTCACCGACCGGCACAAGGTCGCCACGCCGGTGAACTGGCGCAACGGTGAAGACGTGATCATCGTTCCCTCGGTGTCGAACGAGGAGGCGCGCAAGCTCTTTCCCGAGGGCTGGCACGAACACCGTCCCTACCTCAGGGTGGTGAAGCAGCCGACCTGATGAGCTCATCCGCCACCGCCCGCCTCCCGCAGGCCGGCCCCGGAGACTGCCCCGCTCTGGTGGACGCAGCAGGCTGGCAGGCCGCTCCCTTCGATGCCGCGCTGGCCGGTGACGTGCGTGCCCTGGTGGCGCGCCTGTCGCCGGCGCAGCGGGCGTGGCTGAGCGGCTACCTGGCCGGCTCGCTGGGCACGGCCGTCTCGGCGGCGCCCGCCGCGCCCGCGGCGGCGGGCCACGCCGTGACCATCCTGTACGGAACACAGAGCGGCAACTGCGAGGGCCTGGCGAAGCGGCTGGCGGCGCGCCTGGCCGCGGCAGGCCATGCGGCGCGCGTGCTCGACATGCTCGACTGCCGCAAGGCCGACCTGGAGCAGGCCGCGCGCCTGCTGGTGATCGTCAGCACGCATGGGGACGGCGACCCGCCCGAGCGGGCCGCGCCGCTGTTCGAGCTGCTGGCCGGCCGCAAGGCGCCACGGCTGCCGCACGTGCAGTACGCCGTGCTGGCGCTGGGCGACCGCAGCTACGAGCACTTCTGCGCGGCCGGCAGGACCATCGATGCACGCCTCGAGCAGCTCGGCGCGCAGCGCCTGCGGCCATGCGAGGAATGCGATGTCGACTTCGACGCGCCGGCGGCCGCGTGGATGGACTGGGCGTGCACGCAGCTGGCCTCCCCAGGCGCACCGGCGCCCGTGGCCACTCCCGCCCCGCAGGCCAGCGCCAACGTGGTGCAGGCCTGGACGCGCAGGCATCCCTTCCACGCCCCGGTGCTTGCCAACCTCGACCTGACGGTGCGCGGTTCGACCCGGCAGGTGCGGCACGTCGAACTGTCGCTGGAAGGCTCCAACATCCAGTACGAGCCCGGTGACGCGCTGGGCATCGTGCCCCGCAATGCCGATGTGGCCGTCGAAGCCCTGCTGGCGGCGCTGCGCTTCGTCGGCGCCGCCGCGGTGCAGGTGGGCGAGCACGAGACCGACCTGTACACGGCGCTGGCGCAGCACTGCGAGATCGGCACGCTGACCGCCGCGTTCGTGAAGCGCTACGCCGAAGCGGGCAACCACGCCGCCCTCGCCGGCATCGCCGGCGACAAGGAGAAGCTCACCCGCTACCTGTGGGGCCGCGACGTGCTCGACATGGTCACCGAGTACCCCCCGGCCGGGCTGGATGCGGCGTCCTTCGCCCGCCTGCTCTCGCCGCTGGCGCCCCGCCTGTATTCCATCTCCTCCTCCCAGGCAGCCCATCCCGACGAAGTCCACCTCACCGTCGGCGTTGTGGCCTACGAGGCCCGCCAGCGCGCGCGCCTGGGCACGGTCTCCGGCGCCATCGCGGCCATGGGCGAGGACACCTCGCTCCCCGTGTACCTGCATCGCAACGAGGGCTTCCGCCTCCCCGCCGACCCCGCAACGCCGATCGTGATGATCGGCGCGGGGACCGGCGTTGCCCCCTACCGCGGCTTCCTGGCCGAACGGGAGGCGCGCGCAGCCACCGGGCGCAACTGGCTGGTCTTCGGCAACCGCTCCTTCGAGCACGACTTCCTTTACCAGTCGGAATGGCTCGCCTGGCGTCGCAGTGGCCTGCTCACGCGCATCGACGTGGCCTTCTCGCGCGACCAGCCGGAGAAGGTCTACGTGCAGCACCGGCTGCGCGAGCACGGCGCCGAGCTCTGGCGCTGGCTCCGCGACGGCGCGCACCTGTACGTGTGCGGCGACGCCGCGCGCATGGCGCCGGACGTCGAGCGCGCGCTGCTCGACATCGCCATGACGCACGGCGGCCTGGACGAGGAGGCCGCCCGGGAGCACCTCAGGCAGCTGCAGCGCGAGCGGCGCTACCAGAAGGACGTGTACTGATGGCCTCGAATCCGCCCCGCTTCGACCTGTCCGCCCCGCTCGAGGCGCTGCATTCCAACGAGCGCGTCAAGCACGAGAGCCGCCAGCTGCGCGGCACGCTGGCGGTGAGCCTCGCCGATCCAGTGACCGGCGCCGTGGACGCGACCGACGCCCTGCTGACCAAGTTCTTCGGCATCTACCAGCAGGACGACCGCGACCTGCGCGAGGAGCGGCGCCGCGCGAAGCTGGAACCGCGCTACCAGTTCATGGCACGCGTGCGCCTGCCCGGGGGCGTGTGCCGGCCGGACCAGTGGCTGGCGCTGGACCGGCTGGCGCGCGACCTCGCCGACGGCACGCTGCGGCTGACCACGCGCCAGACCTTCCAGTTCCACGGCGTGCGCAAGCGCAACCTGAAGAAACTGGTCAGGGGCCTGCGTGAGGCGGGGCTGGATACCGTCGCGGCCTGCGGCGACGACAACCGCAACGTCATCTGCACGGCCAATCCCCTGCTCTCGCCGGCGCACGCCGAGGTCAGCCGGCTGGCCGCCGAGATCAGCGCGCACCTGAAGCCGCGCACCGGCGCCTACCGCGAGATATTCCTCGACGAACCACCTGCCGATACGCCTTCCCCGGAGGAGCCGCTCTACGGCACCACCTACCTGCCGCGCAAGTTCAAGATCGCGCTCGCCGTGCCACCCGGCAACGACGTCGACGTGCATGCCCACGACCTGGGCTTCGTGGCGATCGTGGAGGATGGAGCCATCGCTGGCTACAACGTGCTGGTGGGCGGCGGCATGGGCATGACGCACAACGTGCCGCAGACCTTCCCGCGCCTGTCCGAACCGGCGGGCTTCTGCCGGCCCGGGGACGTGTTGGCCGTCGCGGAGCACACCCTCTGCATCCAGCGCGACTTCGGCGACCGCAGGGACCGCGCGCACGCGCGCTTCAAGTACACCATCGAGGATCGCGGCATCGCCTGGTTCCGCCGGGAACTGGAGCGACGGCTCGGCCATCCGCTGGAGGAGCCCCGCCCGGCGCACTTCACCAGTTCCGCCGACGTGCCCGGCTGGACCCTGGGCGCCGACGGCCGCTGGCACTACACCTTGGTCGTGGAGAACGGCCGCGTTGCCGACCGCGAGGGCGGTCCGGCGCTGCTTTCCGCGATGCGCGCCATCGCCACCCTGCACTCCGGACTGTTCGCACTGACGACCAACCAGAACGTCGTCATCGCCGGCATCCGCAACGAGGACCGGCCGCGCATCGAGGCCCTGTTGCAGCAGCACGGCATCGCCCGGGCAGCCCGCACGCGCCTGCGCCAGACTGCGATGGCCTGCGTCGCCTTCCCCACCTGCGGCCTCGCCATGGCCGAAAGCGAACGCTACCTGCCCTCGCTGCTCGACAAGGTGGAGCCCATGCTCGAGGAGCTGGGGCTCGCCGACCGGCCGATCTCGATGCGCATGAGCGGTTGCCCCAATGGCTGCTCGCGTCCCTACCTCGCGGAGATCGCGCTGGTGGGCAAGGCACCCGGGAAGTACAACCTCTACCTCGGCGCCGGTGCCGCCGGCGAACGCCTCAATGCGCTGTACCGCGAGACCCTCGGCGAGGAGCAGATCCTTGCCGCCCTGAGCGAAGTGCTCGGCCGCTACGCCCGCGAACGCAGGGGGCAGGAACCCTTCGGCGACTTCGTGGTGCGGGCCGGCATCGTGCGCGGGATGCGCGCCGGACGGGAGTTCCAGCGCCATGGCTGAGTCCCTGCGCGACTGGGAAGAGATCCGCCGCTGGCGCAGCGCGCGGCGCAGGGAACTGCTGGAGCGGCGCGCGGCCATGTCGCCGCGCGAGCGCCGGGTGCGCGGCGCGCAGGCGCGGCGCCACCTGCTCGCCAGTGCGCGCTGGGACCGCCATGCCGTGCTGGGCATCTACTGGCCCATCCGCGGCGAGATCGACGTCCTCGACATCGCGAGGGACCACATCCGCGCCGGCGGCGTTGCCGCACTGCCCGTGGTCACGCGCAAGGACGCCGCCGTGGAGTTCTGGAAGTGGGATCCGCTGGCCCGCATGGAGCGCGGCTTCTGGAACATCCCCGTTCCCGCCGTCGCCGAACCCGTGCGACCGGACGTGCTGATCATCCCGCCGGTGGGCTTCGATCCGGCCGGCTATCGCCTGGGATACGGCGGCGGCTACTACGACCGCACGCTGGCCTCGATGTCACCGCTGCCGCTGCGCATCGCGCTGGCCTATGCCGACGCGGAGCTGCCGACCATCCATCCGCAGCCGCACGACATCCCCATGAGCCTGGTCGTCACCGACGAGGGCGTGCGCGCCACGGGCGAGGCCGGCGCGCCCGACGCACGCACGGATTACCGCACGGGTTGACATCCGCACGACGCGATGGACACGGAACTGGCCCGCACCTTCCTCACCATCGCCGAGACCGGCAGCTTCGTGGCCGCCTCCGAGCGCCTGCACGTCACCCAGTCCACGGTCAGCGCCCGCATCCGCCGCCTGGAGGAGTGGCTGGGCGCCGGGATGTTCGTGCGCGAACGCAACGGCAGCACGCTCACCCCGGCCGGCCGGCGCTTCCTGCGGCACGCCGCCCTGCTGACCCGCGTGGCCGAGCAGGCGCGCCGGGAGATCCGCGAGAGCCTGGAGGCGCGCACGCTGCTGACCATCGGCGCCCGTCCCGGGCTGTGGGAGGATTTCCTGTGCCGCTGGCTGGGCGAGTTCGCACCGCGCGTGCCGGACGTGCGCGTGCGCGCCCTGATGGGACACGAGGAGGCCATCGTGCAGGCCATCGTCGAGGGCGAGGCCGATGCCGGCATCCTGTACGTGCCCTCGCCCCGACCCTCGCTGGCCATCGAGTTCCTGTTCGAGGAAGTCCTGGTACTGGTGAGCACGGCGCCGCCCGGCGGGAACTGGAGCGCGCCCGGCTACGTGGACGTGGACTGGGGACCTCATTTCCTCGCCTGGCGTTCCCGCATGCACCCGCAGCTCGACGCGCCGGCCATCACGGTCAACACGGGCTGGCTGGGACTCACGCACCTGCTCGCGCACGGCGGCTGCGGCTACTTCCCGCGCCGGTTGCTCCGCCGGTACCTGGCCGAGGGACGCATCCACTGCGTCGCCGGCGCGCCCACATTCCGCCTGCCCGCCTACCTGTGCCATGCCACGGCCGGTGGTACCACCGTCCTCACCGAGGCGCTCGAGGCCATCCGCGATGCCGCCCGCGGCATCGAGGACGTCGATGCATGAGCGCAGGATTATTCGTTTGTCCGGCCGCGCGCCGCGACCTACCGTGTCCACATGGACATCGACCCCCGAAAACAGGATCGCGTGGCACCCAGGACGCGCGCCCGGCGCGTGGATCCGCTGATGATGATGAACGTGGCGGTGGCAGTGCTCCTGCTGTCGTTCGCCGCCATCATGATGATCGGCTGAGCGGACCACGCCGGGCGCGCCGCCCCGGCACTTGGGCGCGAGGGATGCGGCCTGTAGGCTTTCCGCCATGAACAAGGCCGATTTCGAGTACCTGGCGGAATTCCGCTACCAGCTGCGGCGCTTCCTGCGCTTCAGCGAGAACGCCGTGCAGGCCGAGGGCCTCACGCCCCAGCAGTACCAGCTGCTGCTGCAGATCAAGGGATTTCCCGGCCGGAACTGGGCCACCGTGGGCGAGCTGGCCGAGCGGCTGCAGGCCAGGCACCACGGTACCGTCGCACTGGTGTCGCGCTGCGAGGCGGCAGGCCTGGTGCGGCGCGTGCCCGATCCCGACGACCGGCGGCAGGTGCGCGTGCATCTCACCGACGCCGGAGAACGGCGGCTGATGCGCCTGGCGCGCCTGCACCGCGACGAGCTGGAATCGCTGGCCGGCGTGTTCCGCATCAAGCGCATGGCGGCCTTCAACGATCGCGGCCAGGAGTGAGAGCGCCCGGATGGAACCATCTGCGCCGTTGCCGGCCTAACCAGCAGAGCATCCCCGGACGTACATGACAGACGAAACGCCCACGCCGGGCCAGGTCCGCCGCGCCGAGATCGTCGCGCGCCTCAAGGCCGAGACCGGCATCGATGAAGCGATGATCCAGCAGCTGGTCCACGGCTTCTATGCCCGTGTGCGCAGGGATCCGCTGATCGGCCCCGTGTTCGAGGAACGGATCCGGGACTGGGATCCGCACCTCGCGCGCATGTGCGATTTCTGGTCCTCAGTGGTGCTGATGACGGGCCGCTACCACGGCGCGCCCATGCCGAAGCACGTGGTGCTGCCCGTGGACGCCCGCCACTTCGACCGTTGGCTGGAACTGTTCCGCGAAGCCGCCAGGTCGGTGTGCACGCCGAAGGCGGCGGAGGTGTTCATCGAGCGCGCCAGCCTGATCGCCCGCAGCCTCGAGATGGGCGTGGCCAATTTCAACGGGGTGCTGCTCGGGCGCGACGAGCGCTACAGCAGGTCGCCCGCTGCCGGGGAAACGGTGGCGGACTGAGGGATGGGCTGCCGCTTCGCGGCGTCCTCCCCTTTGAATTCACACTTCGAAGCTGGCGGAGAGAGAGGGATTCGAACCCTCGAAGGGCTTTTGACCCTTACACCCTTAGCAGGGGTGCGCCTTCGACCACTCGGCCATCTCTCCGTCG
>QGUX01000060.1 GCA_003242275.1 Pseudomonadota bacterium
TGCAGTACGCCCCGGCGCACGAGGTGACGCTGGTGCCCGGCGGCCTGCTCGAGCGCATCGGCGGGCGCCCGCGCATCATGGTCAATTCGGTGCACCACCAGGGCGTGCGCGATCTTGCGCCGGGCCTCATCGCCGAGGCGCATGCCGACGACGGCCTCGTCGAGGCCTTCCGCGTCGGCGGTGCGCGGCGCTTCGCGCTGGCGGTGCAGTGGCATCCGGAGTGGAAGGCGGAGCAGGACGAGTTCTCCACCGCACTCTTCAAGGCATTCGGCGCCGCCGCCCGCGAGCGCGCCGGGGAAAAGAACAACAGGTGATCCATGAACAGCGGCATCGACATCCACCAGTTCTTCCGTGAGCGCGGCATTTCGGAAGTCGAGGCCATCGTGCCCGACATGGCCGGCATCGCGCGCGGCAAGATCATGCCGGCGGAGAAGTTCGCGGCGGACGAGGGCATGAAGCTGCCCGAGAGCATCTTCCTGCAGACCGTGACCGGCGACTATCCCGCCGACACCAGCCCGGCCATGAGCCCGGCCGAGATCGACATCATGCTCAGGCCCGACACGCGCACCGTGCGCGTGGTGCCCTGGGCGGCCGAGCCCACCGCGCAGGTGATCCACGACTGCTTCTACTCCGACGGCCGGCGCGTGACCATGGCGCCGCGGCACGTGCTCAGGCGCATGCTGGAACTGTACGCCGACCGCGGCTGGCGGCCGGTGGTGGCGCCGGAACTGGAGTTCTACCTGATCGAGCCCAACATCGACGCCGACTATCCGCTCAAGCCCCCGGTGGGCCGCTCCGGCCGCGCCGAGCCGGGTCGGCAGAGCTACAGCATCGCGGCGGTCAACGAGTTCGACCCGCTGTTCGACGACATCTACGCCTTCTGCGAGGCGCAGGACATCGAGATCGACACGCTGATCCACGAGGACGGCCCGGCGCAGATGGAGATCAACCTGCTGCACGGCGACCCGCTGGACCTGGCCGACCAGGTGTTCCTGTTCAAGCGCACCGCGCGCGAGGCGGCGCTGCGGCACAAGATGTACGCCACCTTCATGGCCAAGCCGCACGGCCGCGAGCCGGGCAGCGCCATGCACATCCACCAGAGCATCGTGGACAGCCAGACCGGCCGCAACGTGTTCAGCAACGAGGACGGTTCGCCCTCGCAGCTGTTCTTCGCTCACATCGCCGGCCTGCAGAAGTACCTGCCGGCGGCGATGGCGCTGTTCGCGCCCAATGTGAACTCCTACCGGCGCATCACCCGCGACCAGGTGGCGCCGATCAACGTGCAGTGGGGCTACGACAACCGCACCGCCGGGCTGCGCGTGCCGGTGTCGGGGCCGGAGGCGCGGCGCGTGGAGAACCGCGTCGGCGGCGCCGATGCCAACCCGTACCTGGCCATCGCGGCCTCGCTGGCCTGCGGCTACCTCGGCATGGTCGAGAACCTGAAGCCCACCGAGCCCATCGCCGGCAGCGCCCACGACCTGCCGTTCTCGCTGCCGCGCTCGCTGGACCAGGCGCTGCGCAACCTGCGCGAGTGCAACGAGCTGATCCAGTTGCTGGGCGAGGCCTTCATCTCGGCCTACACCATCGTCAAGGAGGCCGAAAGCGAAGTCTTCCTGCAGGTGATCAGCTCCTGGGAGCGCGAGCACCTGCTCCTGAACGTGTGACGAGGCGCCATGACCGACCGGCTCCACCAATGGCAACAGCAGGACGCCGCCCACTTCCTGCATCCCTTCACCGACACGCGCCTGCTGGGTGAGCGCGGCACGCGGGTGATCACCCGCGCCGAGGGCGTGTACCTGTACGACGCCCAGGGCCGGCAGCTGCTGGACGCCATGTCCGGCCTGTGGTGCGTGGCGGTGGGCTACGGCCGGCAGGAGCTGGTGGACGCGGCCGCCCGGCAGATGGCCGAGCTGCCCTACTACAACAGCTTCTTCCAGTGCAGCACGCCGCCGGCCATCGAGCTGGCGGCGAAGCTGGCCGAGGTCACCCCGCCGCAGTTCCAGCACGTGTTCTTCACCGGTTCGGGCAGCGAGTCCATCGACACGGTGATCCGCATGGCGCGCCGCTACTGGCAGCTCGAGGGCCAGCCCCAGCGCAACGTGATCGTCGGCCGCTGGAACGGCTACCACGGCTCCACCATCGCCGGGGCGAGCCTGGGCGGCATGAAGTGGATGCACGAGCAGGGCCTGTCCGTGCTGCCGGACATCGTGCACATCAACCAGCCCTACTGGTTCGAGGAGGGGCGCGGCATGGCGCCCGGGGAGTTCGGCCTGGCGGTGGCGCGCGAGCTGGAGGAGTGCATCCTGAAGCTGGGGCCGGAGCGCGTGGCGGCCTTCGTTGGCGAACCGGTGCAGGGTGCCGGCGGCGTGATCATCCCGCCCGACACCTACTGGCCGGAGATCCAGCGCATCTGCGACCGCTACGGGGTCCTGCTGGCCTCCGACGAGGTGATCTGCGGCTTCGGCCGCACCGGCCGCTGGTTCGGCTGCGAGTACTTCGGCACGCGGCCGGATTTCATGACCATGGCCAAGGCGCTGTCCTCGGGCTACCTGCCCATCGGCGGCGTGATGGTGGGCGGGCGGGTGGCCCGCCGCCTGATCGAGGACGGCGGCGAGCTGGCGCATGGCTTCACCTACTCGGCGCACCCGGTGTGCTGTGCGGTGGCGCTGGCCAACCTGGGCATCATCCAGCGCGAGGGGCTGGTCGAGCGCGTGCGGGAGGATCTGGCGCCCTACCTGGCGCGCCGCTGGGCCGAGCTGGCCGACCACCCGCTGGTGGGCGAGGCGCGCACCCTGGGCCTGTTCGGCGCGCTGGAGCTGGTGCGCTCGAAGGAGCCGCGCCAGTGGTTCGAGCCGCGCGGCAAGGTGGGTGAACGCTGCCGCGACAATGCCATCCTGAACGGGCTGGTCATGAGGGCCACCCGGGACACCATGATCATCGCGCCGCCGCTGGTGATCACCCGCGACCAGATCGACGAGCTGGTCGAGAAGGCGAGGCGCACGCTGGATGTGACGCTATCTGGTCTCAGGCAGGACGGCTGGCTATAGTTCGCGACGAGGCGGCCCCGCGGGACCGCCGGCCGTTGTCCTGCCCAACATTCCAGGAGGGGTCCGCCCATGCCCGTTCAACTGCGCAACCTCACCGTCGTCGCCGCACTCGGTGCGTTGCTGTCCGCATGCGGCGGAAGGTCCTCCGGTGGCGGGGGCCAGGTCCTCAATGTCTGGAACTGGTCGGACTACATCGAGCCCAGCCTGCTCGAGCAGTTCGAGGCCGAGACCGGCATCAAGGTCAACTACGAGGTCGGCGACTCCAACGAGATGCTTGAGACCAAGCTGCTGGCCGGCCGCACCGGCTACGACGTGGTCGTGCCCTCGGCCTCGTTCATGGCGCGCCAGATCCAGGCCGGCATCTTCCAGAAGCTCGACCGCTCGAAGCTCTCCAACTACGGCAACCTCGACCCGGCCATCCAGAAGAACCTGGCCGCGCTCGACCCGGGCAACGAGTACTCGGTCAACTACTTGTGGGGCACCTCGGGCATCGCCTACATCCCCGAGCGCATCAACGAGGCCATGCCCAACGCGCCGGTGGACAGCTTCGCGATGTTCTACGACCCGGACGTGGTGAAGAACTTCGAGCGCTGCGGCGTGAGCATCCTCGATGCGCCCAGCGAGGTGGTCGGCACGGTGCTGATCTACCTCGGCAAGGATGCCAACAGCGAGAGCCTCGAGGACCTCAGGGCCGCCGAGGAAGTGCTGATGAAGATCCGGCCGTACATCCGCACCATCGACTCCTCGGCCTACATCGACCACCTTGCCAATGGCGAGCGCTGCCTGGTGCTGGGCTGGTCCGGCGACGTGTTCCAGGCCAAGGCCCGCGCCGAGGAGGCCGGCAAGCCCTTCACCGTGGAGTACAACATCCCGAAGGAGGGCGCGGTGCAGTTCTTCGACCAGCTCGCCATCCCGGCGGATGCGGCCAACGTGGACAACGCCCACAAGTTCATCGACTTCCTGCTGCGCGCCGACGTGGCGGCGAAGAACACCAACTACATCCAGTTCGCCAACGGCAACCTGGCCTCGTTCGAGCTGATCGACGAGGAAGTGCGCAACAACCCGAGCATCTACCCGCCGCCGGAGGTGGCCGCCAAGCTGGTGCCCGACACGCCGGAGAGCCCGGAGTTCACGCGCGAGCTGACGCGCACCTGGACCCGCTTCAAGACGGGCCGCTGATTCCGGCAGAAGGGCCCGGCGCGCCAGGCGCCGGGCCTTCTCCGATGCGGGAGTGTCATGGCGGAACGACGCAACGAGAAGACCAAGTTCGAGCCCTGGCGTGACCCCAACGCCCAGCCCTATGTCCAGATCGACAACCTGACCAAGAAGTTCGGGGACTTCACCGCGGTCGATTCCGTCTCGCTGAAGATCTACAAGGGCGAGATCTTCTGCCTGCTGGGTGGCTCGGGCTCGGGCAAGTCGACGCTGCTGCGCATGCTGGCCGGCTTCGAGGAGCCCTCCTCCGGGCAGATGATCCTCGACGGACAGGACCTGGCCGACATCCCGCCCTACGAGCGGCCGGTGAACATGATGTTCCAGTCCTATGCGCTGTTCCCCCACATGACGGTGGAGAAGAACATCGCCTTCGGGCTGGAGCAGGAGCGGCTGCCGCGCGCCGAGATCCGCGAGCGCGTCGAGCAGATGCTGGAGATCGTGCGCCTCACCGACTACGCGAAGCGCAAGCCGCACCAGCTCTCCGGCGGCCAGCGCCAGCGGGTGGCGCTGGCGCGCGCGCTGGTCAAGCGGCCGAAGCTGCTGCTGCTGGACGAGCCGCTGGGCGCGCTGGACAAGAAGCTGCGCGAGCACACCCAGTTCGAGCTGATCAACATCCAGGAGCGCCTCGGCGTCACCTTCATCGTGGTCACGCACGACCAGGAGGAGGCGATGACGCTGGCCTCGCGCATCGGCGTGATGGACCGGGGCCGCATCGTGCAGATCGGCACGCCCACCGAGATCTACGAGTTCCCCACCACGCGCTTCGTGGCCGACTTCATCGGCTCGGTGAACATGTTCGAGGGGCGGCTGGTCGAGGACGAGCCCGATTACGTGCGCATCCAGTCCGACGAGCTGGGCGGCGTGATCTACGTGTCACACGGCATCAGCGCCGCGCCGGGCAGCACGGTGTGGACCGCCATCCGCCCGGAGAAGATCGTGCTGACGCGCGAGCCGCCGGCCAAGCAGGCGGAGAACTGCGTGCGCGGCGTGGTGCACGAGATCGCCTACATGGGCGACATGTCCGTCTACCTGGTCAGGATCGACAGCGGCAAGATGGTGCGCGTGACCATGCCCAACGTGGAGCGCCTGTCCGATGACGAGCGCATCCTGTGGGACGAGACCGTGTACCTGACCTGGCACGAAAGCAGCCCCGTGGTCGTCACGCAGTAATGAGCCAGTCCGGCCCGTCACGCTCCCAGGGATTCTCCTCCGGCAACCACGGCTGGCTGTGGGACCTGTTCTTCCGCTTCGGCCCGCCGCGCTGGTCGCGCTACATCCGCAACTACTGGTACGGCCAGCGGCTGGTCATCTCGGTGCCGTTCCTGTGGCTGATCGTGTTCTTCCTGGTGCCGTTCCTGATCGTACTGAAGATCTCGCTGTCCGAGTTCGCGCCGCTGGGACGCCCGCCCTACGAGCCCATCGTGCGCTTCCTCGAGAACGGCGCGCTGCAGATCAAGCTGCTGTTCTCCAGCTACGTCTACCTGCTGCACGAGCCGCTGTACGTGTCGGCCTGGATCTACTCGGTCAAGGTTGCGCTGGTGTCGACGCTGCTGTGCCTGCTGGTGGGCTACCCGATGGCCTATGCCATCGCGCGCTCCTCGCCGGCCACGCGCAACGTGCTGCTGATGCTGGTGATGCTGCCGTTCTGGACCTCCTTCCTGCTGCGCGTGTACGCGTGGATCGGCCTGCTGAAGACCGACGGCGTGATCAACAACGTGCTGCTGGCACTGGGCATCATCGACACGCCGCTGGTGATGATGAACACCAACTTCGCGGTGTACGTGGGCATCGTCTACTCGTACCTGCCGTTCATGATCCTGCCGCTGTACGCCAACCTGGAGAAGCACGACCTGACGCTGCTGGAGGCCGCGGCGGACCTGGGAGCCGGGCCGGTGCGCCGCTTCCTGTCGATCACGCTGCCGCTGTCCTTCCCGGGTATCATGGCCGGGAGCCTGCTGGTGTTCATCCCGGCGGTGGGCGAGTACGTGATCCCCTCGCTGCTGGGCCGCTCCGACCAGCTGATGGTGGCGACGCTCCTCTCGGATGAGTTCTTCCGCAACCGCGACTGGCCGCGCGCCAGCGCGGTGGCGATCGCGATGCTGCTGCTGCTGCTGGTCCCCATCATGATCTTCCAGCACTTCCAGAACCGGGAGCTGAAGGCGGAACGCCGATGAAGGCGCTGAAGAAGTACCTGACCTTCCCGAGGATCGCGCTGGCGCTGGGCCTGCTGTTCCTGTACCTGCCGATCTTCACGATGATCGTGTACTCGTTCAACAACTCGCGCCTGGTGACCGTGTGGGACGCGGCCAACTCGCCCACGCTGCGCTGGTACTTCGAGCTGTTCCGCGACCGGCAGGTGCTGCAGGCGGCCTGGCTGTCGCTGCGGGTGGCGGCGATCTCGGCCACGGTGGCGGTGGTGCTGGGCACGCTGGCCGGGCTGGTGCTGGCGCGCTTCGGGCCGTTCCGCGGCCGTGCGCTGCTGCAGAGCCTGGCCACCGCGCCGCTGGTGATGCCCGAGGTGATCACCGGCCTGTCGCTGCTGCTGTTGTTCGTGACCATGGAGCAGGTACTGCGTGCCCTGTTCGACGTGCAGTTCGACCGCGGCATGCTGACCATCACGCTGGCTCACATCACCTTCACCATGGCCTACGTGACCGTGGTGGTGCAGTCGCGCCTGGCCACCTTCGACGACTCGCTGGAGGAGGCGGCGCTCGACCTGGGCGCGCGTCCCGTGACGGTGTTCTTCCGCATCACGCTGCCGATGATCATGCCTGCCATCCTGTCGGGGTGGTTGCTGGCCTTCACGCTGTCGTGGGACGACGTGGTGGTGGCGCAGTTCGTGGCCGGGCCGGGGGCCAATACCCTGCCCATGGTGGTGTTCTCGAAGGTGCGCCTGGGCGTCAATCCCAGCATCAACGCGCTGGCCACGCTGGTGGTGCTGATCGTGGCCATCGGCGTGGTGACCGCGGCGGTGTGGATGAAGCGCGCTGAACGCCGCCGCGAGCGCGAGGTGATGATGGCCGCGGCCGCGCCGCGCCGCACGGAGTAGGGCCATGGCCTCCGGACTGGCGCTGGGGCTGGACGTCGGCGGTTCCTCCATCAAGCATGCGCTGGTCGACCTGGAAGGCGGCAGGCCGGTGGCCGACCTGGCGAGCGTGCCCACGCCCAGGCCCGCGCTGCCGCCGGTGCTGGTCGATGCGCTGGCCGGCCTCGCGGCGCCGGCGCCGCCGGGCACGCCGGTGGGCATCGCGCTGCCCTCGGTGATCCAGCAGGGCGTGATCCGCACCGCCGCCAACCTGCATCCCGCGCTGCTGGGCTTCGACATCGCCACGGCCCTGCGCGAGCGGCTCGGCCACGGCGTGATGCTGCTGAACGACGCCGACGCCGCGGGCCTCGCCGAGGCGCACTTCGGCGCCGCGCGCGGCCACCGCGGCACGGTGATGATGCTGACCTTCGGCACCGGCATCGGCTCGGCCATGCTGGTGGACGGACGGCTGTGGCCGAACACCGAGCTCGGCCACATGGAGGTGGACGGCGCCGAGGGCGAGGCGCGGGCGGCGGCCCGTGTCCGCACCGAGGAGAAGCTCTCCTGGGAGGAGTGGGCCCGGCGCGTGAACCGCTACCTCACCGACATCAACCGCCTGTTCTGGCCGGAGCTGATCGTGGTGGGGGGCGGCGTGGTGGAGAACTGGAACCGGTTCGCGCCGCTGCTCCAGTCGCGCGCGCGCGTGGTGCCGGCGGCGCTGGGTGCGGCCGCCGGCGTGGTGGGGGCCGCACTGGCCGCAGCGCAGGGAGCCGCGTGAGCAAGCTGCCGGACGTCGGCACCACCATCTTCACCGTGATTTCGCGCCGCGCGGCGGAACTCGGTGCGGTGAACCTCGGCCAGGGCTTTCCGGACTATCCGGTGGATCCCCTGCTCACCGGTCTGGTGGCCGAGGCCATGCGCGCCGGCCACAACCAGTACGCGCCCATGGCCGGCGTGCCCGCGCTGCGCGAGGCCATCGCGCGCGAGGCTGGCCGCCGCCACGGCATCGACATCGATCCGGAGGCCGAGGTCACCATCACGCTGGGTGCCACCGAGGCCATCTTCTCGGCCATCGCCGCGCTGGCGGGGCCGGGCGATGAGGTGCTGGTGTTCGACCCGGCCTACGACTCCTACGACCCGGCCGTGCGCGTGGCCGGTGCCGCCTGCGTGCACGTGCCGCTCGAGCCGCCGCATTTCCGCTACGACTGGGACCGCGTGCGCGCGGCGATCACGCCGCGCACGCGGCTGGTGGTGGTGAACACCCCGCACAATCCCGCCTGCACGGTGATGACGCCGGGCGACGTCGCCGAGCTGGCGCGGCTGGCCGGGCAGCACGATCTCCTCGTGCTCAGCGACGAGGTGTACGAGCACATCGTGTTCGCGCCGGCCGTGCACTCCAGCGTGCTGGCGCATCCGGCGCTGCGGCAGCGCGCGCTGGCCGTGTACTCCTTCGGCAAGTCCCTGCATGCCACCGGGCTGCGCGTCGGTTATTGCATTGCGGTGCCGGCGCTCACCGCCGAGTTGCGCAAGGTGCACCAGTTCAATACCTTCAGCATCGCCACCGCCTTCCAGCACGCCATTGCCGCCTATCTCGCCGCGAAACCCGGCCTGTTCGACCAGCTGGCACCCTTCTTCGCGCGCAAGCGCGCGCTGCTGGCCGAGGGGCTGGCGGACAGCGCCTTCACCGTGCTGCCTACCGAGGGCAGCTACTTCACGCTGGTGGACTACGGTCGCTGCGACGCGCTGGCCGGGCTCACCGACATGCAGGCGGTCGAGCGCCTGCTGGCCGGCGCCGGCGTGGCCGCCATCCCGCTGACGCCGTTCTACCGCGAGCCGCCGCGCCACACGCTGCTGCGCCTGTGCGTGGCCAAGCAGGATGCCACGCTCGTGAACGCCGTCGAACGGCTGCGCGCGCTGCGGTAATACAATGCCTGCATGAAGCAGAAGACCCGCCTGGTCCATCCGCCCCAGGTCACCGTGCCGCCGGAGAACCGGCCGTTGGTGGCCCCGATCCACCAGAGCGTCAAGTTCGAGCACGACACCGTGGCCGGGACGCTGGCCGCGCTGCGCGGCGAGAAGGAAGGATTCTTCTACTCGCGCTCCGCCAATCCCACCACGCGCATGCTGGAGCGCACGCTCGCCGGGCTGCAGGGCCGCGACGACGCCATCGTCTGCGCCTCGGGCGTGGGCGCCATCGCGCAGGTGCTGTTCGGGCTGCTGAAGTCCGGCGACCA
This sequence comes from Pseudomonadota bacterium, assembly GCA_003242275.1. The sequence goes on from QGUX01000060.1 coordinate 9,522, forward strand.
TGTGCTGTGCTTCGTCGAGACCTACGCGCCCACGCGCTCGCTGATCCGCCGCCAGCTCGCGCGCTTCGGTGTGCGCCACACCATGCTGTCCATCGAGGACGATGCCGGCATCGAGCGCGTGCTTGCCGGGACGCCGACGCGGCTGGTGATCTTCGAGAGCCCCACCAACCCGGTCAACCGCATCGCCGACATCGCGCACATCACGCGCCTGGCGCGCGCCCATGGCGCGCTCACCGTGCTCGACAACACGCTGGCCGGCTTGCACCAGCACGGCGACACCGACGTCGACCTGTTCGTGCACAGTCTCACCAAGTACGCCTCGGGACATGGCGACGTGATGGGCGGCGCGGTGATCGGGTCGAAGGAGCTGATCGCCCAGCTCAGGCCGGAGTTCACGCACTTCGGCGGTACGCTCGATCCGCATGCCGCCTGGCTGATCCAGCGCGGCCTGAAGACCTACCAGCTGCGCTACGAGGCGCAGAGCGCCACCGCAATGGAGGTGGCGCGCTTCCTCGAGTCGCACCCCAAGATCGAGCGCGTGCACTATGCCGGCCTGCCCGGGCATCCCCGCCACGCGCTGGCGGCCCGGCAGATGCGCCACTTCGGCACCATCGTCAGCTTCGACCTCAGGGCGGGGCGGGCGGCGGGCGACCGCCTTGCCGACGCGCTGCGGCTGTTCGCCATCGCCGCCAGCATGGGCTCGCCCGAGTCGCTGGTGATCCCCCCGGGCCTGATGGGACCCTGTGACCTGCCGCCGGAGCTGGCGGCGCTGTCCGGGCTGGCGCCCGGCACGGTGCGGCTGTCCATGGGGCTGGAGGATCCCGCCGACCTGATCGACGATCTCACCCAGGCGCTCGAGAAAGTCTGAAGCTTCCGCGCCGATCTGTGCGCCACGACCGGGAAGCCGGCCGCGTTGCGACAGAAAATCGGCCCATGACTTCCAATGTCGTGGAACTGCGGCCCGCGGGCCGCGCGGATCCGTTCGCGCCGGTGGCGCCGCGCCTGCTCGCGGCGCTCGAGGCCGAACTGGCCCGCTGTCCGCCCCGGCCCACCGGCATTCCCGCCAGCGTGGCGTGGCTGCAGGAACCGGCCGGTACCCTGGGCAACCGGCCGCTGGCCCGGCGGGCGCTGGAACAACTTCGTGACAGCCTGTTCCATGCGCCGGGGCGGGACGCCGAGATGCGCCTGCTGTGGCGCGAGGGCCTGGCCAGCGCCTGCTATGCGCGCGTCATCGCCGCGCAGGTGGGCTTTGATTCGCCGCTGCTCACCGGGGCGGCCCTGCTGCATCGGGTGGGCGAGATCGCCGCGCTGCATGCCCTGGCGCGCGCGGAGGCCGCCTCGGGCCTGAAGCTGGTGGGTCCCGTGATGCAGCAGATCATGGAAGCACGCACCGACGAGCTGGTGTCGCGCGTGACCCGGAGCTGGGGACTGCCCGGAGAACTGCGCCTCACGCTGATCCGCTGGCGCGTCGAGCAGGAAAACCTGCAGCGACCGCAGTGCGTGACGCTGCTGATGATGGCGCAGGCGCTGTCCACTGAACTGGTGCACGCCGCCACCTGCACCCCCGGTCTGGTCGAGGTGGCGCAGCAGTCCCTCGGCCTGCCGGCCAGCATCGTGTCGGGGTCACGTGCGGCCACCGCGGGCATTGCACAGCTGCTCGAGCAGGTCGCGCCCGCCACGGCCTGAGCGGGCCATCCGGTTCCGTCAGCGCTGTGCGCCGGCCATGCCGATGCCGGCGGCGCTGAGCGCGGCTTCCGCCGCCGCTGCCGCCTGCCTGGCCCTGCCGGCCGGCGTGGGAGCCAGGGGCTGGGGCGAGGTGGGCTGTGGCGCAGCCACCGGCGGCTGGTCCGGCCCGCTGGCCTGAACCTGGGCCTGCGCCTGCACCGGTGTGTCCTGCTGGTCCCTCTCCAGGGCCGCCGCGACCGCCGCCGCGGCGCCCGCCTGCAGCGACGCATCCGACAGTCCCGCGCCTGCGACATCGCGCATCTCGATGGCCTCGCGCGCGGCGTCCACGTCCGGCGCATCCGACGACAGCGCCCGCGCCTCGGCGGTGCGGGTCATCACGATGATGCTGATGCGGCGGTTGATCGGGTTGTAGGGATTCTCGCGGTCGAACAGCACGGAGGAGGCGAGGCCCACCACGCGCGCCACCTTCGAGGGTTCCAGGCCGCCTTCCTCGAGTTCGCGGCGCGCGGCATTGGCGCGGTCGGCCGAGAGGTCCCAGTTGGTGTAGCCGCGCGTTCCGGCGTACGGCTTGGCGTCGGTGTGGCCGGAGAGGCTGATGCGGTTCGGCACGGTGTTCAGGTACTTCGCCAGCTCGCGCAGGATGCGCGAGGTGTAGTCCTTCAGCCGCGTGCTGCCGAGGTCGAACATCGGCCGGTTCTGCTTGTCGACGATCTGGATGCGCAGGCCCTCGGGCGTGATGTCCAGCAGCAGCTGGTCCTTGAACGGCTCCAGCGCCTGGCTCTTCTCGATGGCCTCGCGCAGCTCCTCCATCAGCGACTCGAGCTGGCGGCGCTCGGCCGCGTCGGTGATGCGGCGGGCCACCTCCTCGCTCATGTCCGACACCGGCTCGCCCAGGCCCTCGGCGTTGCGCTCCATCACGGCCGGGGCGTCGAGCCCGCCGCCGAGGTCGATCGGGCTGGTGCTCGCGCCGCCCGGCCCGGCCTGTCCCGGGGCCGACTTCACGCTGCGGCCCACTTCCATGCTGGGATTCTTGAAGTACTCGAAGATGGCCGCGCGCTGCTCCTTCGACACCGAGGTGACCAGCCACATCACCAGGAAGAAGGCCATCATCGCGGTCACGAAGTCGGCGTAGGCCACCTTCCAGGCGCCGCCGTGGTGGCCGCGGTCGGCCCGGCGGCGCCTGACGATGATGATGGGGCGTTTCTTCTCCTCGCTCATCGCGGCCCCGCGTCAGCCGGTGGCCTGCTTCTGCTTCCTGCCGCGCAGCTCCTGCTCGAGGTCACTGAAGTTCGGCCGCACGCCGGAGAACAGCAGCTTGCGGGCGAACTCCACCGCCACCGGCGGCGGGTAGCCGCGCACGCTGGCCACCAGCGCCATCTTCACCACTTCATAGGCCTTGCCTTCCTCGTGCGCGCGGTGCTCCATCGCGGCCGCGATGGGGCCGACGATGCCGTAGGCGATCAGGATGCCGAGGAAGGTGCCCACCAGCGCGCCGCCAACCTTGTGGCCGATCTCGGTGGTGGTGGCGCCGTCGATGGCGGCCATGGTGCTGACGATGCCCATCACCGCCGCGACGATGCCGAAGCCGGGCAGGGCGTCGGCCACCTTCTGCACGGCATGCGCCGGCTCGGTGGATTCCCGGTGGTAGGTCTCCAGTTCCTGCTCGAGCAGGCTCTCGAGCTCGTGCGGATCCAGGTTGCCGGAGGAGATCAGGCGCAGGCAGTCGACGATGAATTCCAGCATTCGCGCATCCGCCAGCACGCCCGGGTATTTCCTGAAGATCTCGCTCTGCTGCGGCTTCTCGATGTGCCGCTCGATGGCCAGCACGCCGTCGCGGCGCGCCATCACCAGGATGTCGTAGACCAGCTTCAGCAGCTCGACGTACTGCTCGCGTCCGTAGCGCGGGCGCTTGAGCAGGTCCAGGGCGCCGGCGAACGCGGCCTTCACCACCTTCAGCGGGTTGCTGATCAGGAACGCCCCCAGGGCGCCGCCGACGATGATCAGCACCTCGAAGGGGTGCCAGAGCAGCAGCAGGCTGCTGCCTCCTGCCATGAAGCCACCCAGCACGCAGCCGAGTACCACCAATGTTCCGATGATTGCGAGCATCTGTCCTTGTGCGCCGGGCGCAATATGTGCAGGGATTATCGGCAGCCCGGCGAATGGGCTGAGGGACGGCCGTCACGAATGACGCGACGCGCCGGAAATCTTCAGGCGCTGACCGAAACCAGTCGTCCCGAGGGTGCCGGTCCGTGGCGCGGGGCACCCGGTTCGTAGGTGCGGGCAGCGTTGCCGGGGCCCAGCATTTCGAGCATGCCGGCCAGGCGATTGAGCCTCGCGGTGACCAGCGCACCGTTGCGCTCGTTGCGCGCACGGCAGTTGGCGGCCAGCCGCGCGCACTCGGCCTGCGCCGTCGCCAGCGAGCCCTGCGGATCGCACCACGCGAACAGCGCCGCGAGGCCGGTGCGGTCCTCGCCCTGTCCGAGCATGCGGCACAGGGCGCGGCGCTCGTCCTCGAGCTTCAGCAGCGCGGCCACGGTGGCCTGGCGCGCGTTGCCGGCGCGCTCCAGGCTCTCGACGTCGTTGGCGACGAGATGTTCGTGCTCGCGCTCGAGCTGCTGCTCCAGCGTGTCGAGCAGCCGGGCTTCCTCGGCGAGCATGCGGGCCAGCTCGGCCCGGCAGGAGGCGGGATCCATGCGCTACTTCAGCGACGGGTCGAAGGGGGCGGCGCGCGCGAGGTCGGCCTCGAGGCGCAGCAGCCGGTCGGCGATGCGCTGCGGGTCGATCTCGTAGCTGCCATCCTGCAGGCGCTGCCTGACCGCGGCCACGCGCACCTCGTCCACCTGCGGCATGGCGCGCAGCGATTCCTCGACCTCGGCCAGTTTGCGGGCCGCGCTGGTCAGGGAGACATCGTCGCCGGTGGCCGGGGCTTCGCCGCCCGTGCGCGAGCTCGCGCCGGAGGAGGGCCGGACCGCCGAACCCGGCGTGACCCGCGTTGGACGCGGCTCCAGTCCGTTGATCTTGCTGGACACGAAACTCTCTCCCGGCACTTTCATGGCTGTCCCTTCAAGGCCTGTATCGGACGGTTGGCGGCGAACTTTAGGGGGACTTGGAGCAGGGGACCCGGCCCGCAGGCGCTCCGTGCAATATGTCGCATCGATGCCGGCCTCACAGGCTCACGCGCACGATGTCGCGCGACTCCACCTGTCCCTCCACCACCTTGCGCGAGGTCAGGTTCAGCACCCGCACGCGGCCATTGGGGGTCGCGTCCTGGATGGCCTCGCCCTGCGCCCGCACCTCCAGGCCGCCGACGCTGGCCACCAGCGTCACGCGCTGGCCGCGGCGGACGAGGATGTCGGCCGCCAGCAGCTCCGCGGTCAGGGCGGTACCCGCCGGGACCGGGCGCTTGAGGTGACGGCCGGCCAGTTCCTCGACGCTGCCTATATATGAGGA
>QGUX01000296.1 GCA_003242275.1 Pseudomonadota bacterium
TTGACGCCGCGGAACATCTTCACGCGGGCGTCGTCACCGAAACGTACGTCTTTAGCTGCCATGATTACTTGCCCTCGATGACGGCCATGACGTCTTCTTCACGCATGACCAGGAGTTCTTCGCCGTCCACCTTGACTTCGGTTCCGCCGTACTTGCCGAACAGGACCTTGTCGCCGACCTTCACGTCCAGGGGGCGGACCTTGCCGTCTTCCAGGATCTTGCCGTTGCCCACCGCAATGACCTTGCCCTGGATGGGCTTCTCGGCCGCGGTATCAGGGATGATGATGCCGCCTGCAGAGGTGCGTTCTTCCTCGAGCCGCTTCACGATGATGCGGTCGTGGAGGGGGCGAATCTTCATGCTTGCCACTCCTTGAGTTGTAGAACCGGGGGTGAAACTTGACCGGATGCAGCCGGCCGGGAGCTATTAGCACTCTCCCGAGGTGGCTGCTAACGGGCCGGTATCATAGCGGCGGTCAGGGCTGTTTCAAGGGTCATTGGCAGATCGCTGCCCGCCGGGCACCGGTCTTGTGCACCGCATCAAGCAATGGCCGCGGGCCGGGGGCTCAGGGCAGCGCCTCGATGTAGCGCCGCTTGCCCGCGCTGCCCATGCGATAGAAGCGCCGCAGGACGGCGGTGGCCCGCCCGCGCGTCGCCGGCCGGTTCGACAGCAGCGCCGCCTGCAGCGCCCTGCAGAAGCGCGCCGCGTACCGCGACGCGGCCGCGTACATCTGCTGCGTGGCCGGCGGCAGGCGCGGATTCACCCGCGCCCGCTCGAACAGCAGGTGATGCAGCTCGCGCGGACGATGCTCCGGATACTGCGTGCGCATCAGCCACCAGGTCGCGATGTACTTGTCCACCTCGGCCTGCAGCTCCAGGTCGAGCTGCGAGACGGCACGCGCATGGCGCGCGTTCCACATCAGGTAGGAGAAGTGGCTGACGCCTTCCAGCGCCGTCCAGAAGTCGCCGAGGTTCGATTCATCCAGTACACGCAGCGGATTGTTCTGCTCCAGGCGCGCCAGCAGGGCGGCATCGATGTACAGCGCGAGGTAGTTCCCGCGCCGCTGCTGCACCAGCACCAGTTCCTCCTCGGCGGCGCCGCAATGCCGCTCGGGCGGCAGCGCCCCGCGCTCCGTCACCAGGAAATCGCGCACGTCCTGCCCGGTGGGCGCGTCGTAGATGGTCTCGATCAGGCGCTGCACCGGCCGCAGCATGGCGGGGATCAGCTCGGCCTGAGCGACACCGGCGCGGGTGCCACGCCGAGCTGCCGCAGCAGGCCCTGGGCGCGGCGGCTGCCGGTCTTCAGCCACAGCTCGTACAGCCGCAGCACGTCGTCCGGCCCCCACACGCGGGCCGAATCGGCGATCTCGCCGAGCACGTCGACCACGGGCTGGAACTTGCGGGCCAGTTCCGCAAACACGGTGGACAGCGCGCGTCGCGGGCCGCTCATCGGCGTGGCGGCCAGCGTGCCGTAGGCGCGCCCGCCGATGGCCACGTGGTAGTCCACGTCGATCAGGCGCCGCGCGAAGCCATGGGCGAAGAAGCCGGCGACGAACAGCGAGACATCGCCGAGGCGCTGCAGCAGGGCCTCGCGCTCCACCGGCGAGCTGGTGCTGCTTGCCTGGGCGAGCAGGTCGACGAGGCTGACCCAGCGCTGCCCGCGGCGCGTGTCCTGGTGCGAAACCTCGGTGCGGCTGTAGAGCACCAGCAGGCTCACCACGTAGTGGGCGGTGTGCTCATCCAGCTCCACGTGCTGGGACGCGAGCGCATCCGCCAGCGCATCACGGAAGTACTCCGTCAGGTTGTGGACCGCGGTCACCCGGCCGCGGCCAGCTTCGCTCGCCTTCTCCATGGAAGGACCTCGTCGATGCCGGACCTTGTGGTGATTAGCTACTCCTCGATCATGTGTTCTGCAACATGGAACTTGTCGAATCTCGACATGGCCCAATGTTCAATGGGGACAGGGAGATTAAGATGCCCGCCATGCGCATACCGGCCCGTTTCCTGCCGCTGAGATTCGGCAGCGCAGTCGCTGTCATGGCAGCGTACCTGCTGATGATGCTGGGCAGCCAGGTCGCTGCCGCGGCAGAGGATTTCCTGCCTCCCGAAATGGCCTTCAAGGTGGGCGCCGTGGCCACTGCGCCCGACCGCGTGGAGGTCATCTTCCAGGTCCATCCCGGCTACTACCTCTACCGCTCACGCATGAAGTTCGAGGTGGAGGAGGGCCAGCCGGTGGCGCTGGGCACCCCGGACCTGCCCAAGGGCAAGGTCAAGACGGATGAATTCTTCGGCGAGCAGGAGGTGTACCTGCAGGACGTCGTGGCCCGCATCCCGGTCTCGCGCGGGTCGGGCGCGGCCTTCACGCTGCCGCTGAAGGTGAGCTGGCAGGGCTGCGCCGAGGCCGGCCTGTGCTATCTGCCCACCACCGAAACCTTCGACGTCGAACTGCCCGCCACCTCGACGGTGGTGAGCCTGCCGGCCGGCGCCAGCGCGGCCGCCGCGGGCGGTGGCTATGTGTCCGAGCAGGACCGCCTCGCCGGGCTCATCCTCGACGGCAACATCCTGCTGATGGCCGGGGCCTTCTTCCTGGCCGGCCTGGTGCTGGCCTTCACCCCCTGCGTGTTGCCCATGGTGCCTATCGTGGCCGGCATCATCACCGGCGAGGGGGCCAACGTGACCCGCGGCCGCGCCTTCGGCCTGTCGCTGGCCTATGTGCTGGGCATGGCGGCCACCTACACCACTGCCGGCGTGCTGTTCGCGGCGGCCGGCCAGCAGGCCCAGACATTGTTCCAGCAGTGGTGGGTCATCCTGCTGTTCTCGGCGCTGTTTGTTGCGATGGCGCTGTCAATGTTCGGCCTGTTCACGGTGCAGATGCCCTCCTTCGTGCAGACGCGCCTGACCGACCTGACCAACCGCCAGAAGGGCGGCAGCTACGCCGGCGTGGTGGTGATGGGCGCACTTTCAGCGCTGATCGTCACTGCCTGCGTGGGGCCGGCGCTGGTGGCGGCGCTGACGGTGATCAGCCAGTCGGGCGAGGTCCTCCGCGGCGGCGCGGCACTGTTCGCGATGGCCATCGGCATGGGCCTGCCGCTGCTGGTGGTGGGCGCCTCGGCCGGCGAGATCCTGCCGCGCGCCGGGGCGTGGATGGAAACCATCAAGCACGTGATGGGCGCGATGATGCTGGCCGTGGCCGTGTGGATGCTCTCGCGCATCCTGCCGCCCAACCTGACCATGTGGCTGTGGCTGGTGCCGGTGGTGGCGCTGGTGGTGATCCTGCTGCGCGCCACCTTCCGCACCCGCGGCGGACGGCTTGCCGCGCGCGTGCTGGCCAGCGCGTTCGGCGTGTATGCCGTGATGATCGGCATCGGCGCGGCCCCGGGGGGGCCACACCCCCAAAGCCCCTCGCCGTGCCCCAGGGGCGGG
>QGUX01000061.1 GCA_003242275.1 Pseudomonadota bacterium
CCCGCCGCGCGTGGCCGGACAGGGTGACCCCCGCGCCCCCGGCCCGCGCCGCCACGCCCCCAAGCATCAACCCCCGCCCGCCCGAACGCGCCATCCGGCCGCCGCTGGCCCGCGAGGGCAGGAACATGGCCATCACGTGGCTCTGGATGACCCAGCCGGCGGCCTCGACGCTGTGCTGGTGGTGCACGTGCATGCTGATCGGGGCCGCCGTCATCACGAAGCTCATCACGCCGAAGGACACCACGCCGGCCAGCACGGCCACGCGGAAGCGGGCGTCGCCGAGGAGCGAGGCCACGGGCCGCCCTGTTCCCGCGGCGGCGCGGCCTGAAGGTGCCGGCACCCGGACCTGTGACAGCAGCGCGATCGCGACGAGGTAGACACCCGCGATCACCACGAAGGAGCCGGTGTATTCGGGCGCCTGGAACCAGTGCCGCGCGGCCAGCGCCAGCGGCGGCCCGATCAGCGCAGCGCCGAGGTTGCCGAGCAGGATCAGCGACACCGCGCGGCTGACTTTCTCCGGCGGCACAGGCCGCGGCGAAGCGGAACTGCTGGTTGAACGCGGCGCCCGAACCGAACAGCAGCGCGGCGAGGCACAGCAGCCAGAAGTCCTGTTCCAGCATCGCCAGCGCGGCAATGAGCGCGCCGCAGCCGCTGCTGGCCGCGCCGAGCATGAACCCGGCGCGCCGGCCGATGCGCCGCATGACCAGCGGCGCGAGCCCCGCAGTGAGCGCGGCGGCGACCACCGACAGCGACACGGGCAAGGTGGCCCAGGAGGCGCGGGGCGCCAGGCCGCCGGCGACGATGCCGCCCAGCAGCACCAGCACGATCAGGCCGGTGCCGACCAGCGCCTGCGCGCAGGTCAGCAGCCAGACCGTGCTCAAGCGCGGCCCGCGATGGTCGGTGCCATGGCGCGTCCCTGCTGCCTGTCGTCAGCCGCTGCTCAGGGCTTCTGGAACAGCAGGATGAACTGGTCGGTCTTGCCGCGCGGCACGTCGCGCACGGGCTTCGTCAGGTCGTCGGCCGGGTTCTTCAGGATGTCGCTCTCCTGCACCAGCCGGAAGCCCACGCTGGTCACGTCCTTCTTCACCAGCTCGGGATCGACCCGGTGCAGCGTGCCGGGATCGGCCTCGCCGGCCCTGGCCCGGTGGTCGATCACGATGTAGAGCCCGCCGGGCTTGAGCGCATCGAACACCATCTTGTTGGTGGGCGTGAGATCCGCGCCGGGACGATTGCGCATGTCGTGGTAGTTCAGCGAGGTCCACACCAGGTCGACCTGCTCGGGCAGCGGCGTGGCCGGATCCATGGTGGCCACCTTGATGTTCGAGTAGCCGGGCTGCGCGGCCAGCTCGCGCATCGGCGCGCCGAAGTCGCGGCCGCCGGCCGCAGCCGGCACCCAGGCGTAGACCACGCCCTCCGGTCCCACCAGCTTGCTGAAGATGCGCGTGAAGTAACCACCACCGGGCAGGATCTCGGCGATCCTGGCGCCGCGGTGCATGCCGGTGAGCGCGATCACCTCGGCCGGCTTGCGGTCGGCGTCGCGTGCGCGATCGGCCTCGGGACGGTCCTTGTCGGCCACGGCCGCGGCGAGCTGCTGCGAAGCCGATTCGGCCGCGATGGCGGCGGGCGCGGCGGCGACGAGGCCGAGGCCCAGCAGGATCAGGGTCGGGCGAAGTCGAAGGTTCATGGCTTGCTCCACTACTGGCAGCGCAGTCTTTGCGCGACGGCCGGCCAGTATATGCCGCCGTGGAATGAGCGTCGAAGCGCGGCTATTCGATCAGCGCAGCCGGCGTGACGATGGCATTGAAGGGAATGTCGTGCGGCAGCGCCTCGAAGGCGGGCAGCCGCGCCTCGTCGAGGCCGATGCCGATGACGTGGAAGCGCCTTCCCTGCTGCTGCAGCAATGCCAGCGTGCGGTCGAAGTAGCCGCCGCCATAGCCCAGACGGTACCTGCGCGCATCGAAGCCCACCACCGGGCCGAGCAGCACCTCGGGGATGAACTCCTCAGGGTCGGCCGGTACCGGGATGTTCCAGAAGCCCTTTTCCATCCTGCACCCCGGCGTCCAGCGACGGAAATGCAGCGGCGCGCCCTTCTCCACCACCACCGGCAGCACGGTGATGATGCCCTCCTGGTTGAGGCGGGCGAGCCACGGGCGCAGGTCCGGCTCGCCGCGCAGTGGCCAGTAACCGCTGACGATGCGGCCCGGAGCCAGCAGGCCCCGCTCCCGGCAGTAGGCGTCCAGCCGGTCGGCGATGCGCTGCGAGGCCTGCTGCCGGTATTCCACCGGCAGTTTCAGGCGTTCCGCGATCAGGCGTTCACGTTCGGCGCGGCGCCAGGCCATCAGGCTGGCGCGCGCCCCGGCGCTCATGTCCGCCATTCGCCCGTCACACGCCCCGGTAGGTGGCGCGCTTCCTGCGGCGGTGCTCGATCTCCGGCTTGTACGGCGGCGCGGTCAGCACGCGCGCTTCGGCGCGCGCCCTTCCTTCCGGAAACGGTTCGTCCGGCACCGAGGCCAGGATGGCATCGAAGCGCTCCTGCATGCCGGGCTTGAACTCCGGATGCGTGAAGATGAACAGGTCGTTGTTGACCACGCCGTTGAGCACGCGTTCGCCGGCTTCCACCGGATCCATCATCAGCACGCGGTCCGGGTCATCCGGCGCGTGGTCGGTGCTGACGCCGCCGGGCGAGTACACCGAGGTGCCGATGTTGGTGCCGGCCAGTTCGATGCGCAGCGCCTCCATCAGGCCGAAGGCGGCGAACTTGGTGGCCGTGTACACGCCGGCGTTGGCGCCGGGCAGGATGCCGCCCATCGACGCGGTGGTGACGATGTGCGAGCCCTCGCCGTGCTCGAGCATGTGCGGGATCACCGCGGCGCAGCCGTTGTAGATGCCGGTGAAGTTCACCGCCACGGCCGCGTCCCAGCCGGCGGCATCGACCTGGCTGGCCTGGCGCAGCGTCTTGATGCCGGCGTTGTTGACCAGCAGGTGCAGGTTGCCGAAGCGTCGGTTGATCTCGGCCAGCGTGCTCTTCCAGCCCTCGCGGTCGGTCACGTCGTGGCGGATCGCGATCACGCGCCTGCGCTGCTCGGGCGTGTAAAGCGCCATCGCGGGCTCCACCTGGTCCTCCTGGATGTAGCCCATCACCACGTTCATGCCGGCGGCCGCGGCCGCGCGGCCGATGCCCAGGCCAATGCCCGTGTTGCCGCCGGTGATGTAGACCGTCTTGCCCTTGAGGTCGGTCAGCCGGGGCTGCTGGCGCTGGCCCGCCGGCAGCGGCGTGCCGAGGATGCGGTCCCCGCCGGGACGCGCGGCGGGTGCTCCACCGGCCGCGGGTGCGGCAGCCTGCGCACGCTGCGCGGCCAGCGGCGCCAGCGCCATGGCCCCGGCAGCCAGCATCGAGCCTTCCAGGAAGCGGCGCCTTGCCGCGCCGAATTCGTCGTTGCCAGACATAAGTCAGTCCCCCACTGCGCCGGCTGCGTGCCGGCCGGTTGATCGAGGCGGCAGATTGCACCAATGCGCAGGGCGGAACAACAATGGGCCCAAGCGGCGGGGACAGCCGCGAGCGAAGGGAGTCGACCATGTTTTCCGGACTGCGCATAGCGACGGCCCGCGGCCTCGGGGCCGGCCCGCTGCCCGCCCTGGCCTGCTCCTGATGCTGCCGGCCGGGCTCCCCGCGAAGAGCGTGGCGGAGCTGTCGGCCATGGCGCGCGATGCCACCTTCGAGGTGGTGCTGCCCAAGTTCGAGCCGGACTACATCACCTACGAGGCCCCCTGCCGCTGGAGCTGCTGTCCTTCACCGAGCGCAACGACCGCTACTGGTCCATCGGCACCGCATTCGCCATCGCGCCCGACATGTTCGTGTCGAACGCCCATGTGCTGACTTCCGGTCTGGGCAGCGCGATGGGCAGGCCCCACCTGCGCGGCCCCGACGGCACCACCTGTCCGGTGGACCAGGCGCTCAGGTTCTCGCTGCACGAGGACTATGTGGTGTTCCGCGCGCGCGGGGCCCGCGCGCCCGCGGCGCTGGTGCCCGGGGAAGTGCCGGACGTGGGCGCGCCGGTCTACGCCGTCGGCAATGCGCTCGGTGAAGGCGTGGTGCTGCGCGACGGCCTGCTGACCTCGCTGACGCCCGAGGACCAGGACGGCCGCTGGAAATGGCTGCGTTTCTCGGCCGCCACTTCGCCCGGCAACAGCGGAGGCCCCCTGCTCGACCAGGAGGGTCGCGTGGTCGGCGTGGTGAGCGCGCGCTCGCCCGGCGAGAACCTGAACTATGCGCTGCCGATCGCCCAGGTGCAGCAGGGCAGCGAGCGCGAGGGCGTCTACGACCTGCGCAGTTCCTTCGGCGTGCCCATCCTCAGGCAGCAGATGGTCACCGGGCTGAAGGGCTCGATGAAGCTGCCGCTGCCCTGGGAGCAGTTCACGCAGCGCATGCTGGAACTTCACGAGCGCCACCACCTGGACAACCAGGCGAAGCTGCTGCGGGAGCATGCCGCCGACCTTCCGCCGGGCGGCAAGTCCGGCCGCTTGCTGTCGACGCTGGACCGCTTCACCCGCTTCGCGCTGATCGGCCAGAAGAGCGACGGCAGCTGGGGACTGATCGAGATGGAGAACGTCGACGAGGTGGAACTCGGCGACGGCGAGAGCATCAGGGCCGGTGTCCTGGCCGGTGCCGGCGGATTCCACTGGGTGCGCGAGGACCGCGGGGGCGACGCCCTGCCCGTGCGCGACGGCAAGGCGTTCATGGACGGGCTGCCGCAGGCTGCCCGGCAGGCCCAGCGCCGCGCCCGGCTTCCCGCAGGTTCAGCCCCAGCCGTAGTTGAAGCTGATGCTCACGCGCACGTCCCGGCCGGTGTTGGCCGCGACCTCGTGCCGGAGCCAGCTCTCGAACAGCAGCAGCGAGCCCGGCTTCGCCGGCATCACGATCCACGAACGGTTGCGCTGGTGCGCATCCGCCTTGCGCGGTGGCGCGCCCATGTAGCGGTCGAGGCGCGGGTCCTCGAACTTCAGGCCGGGTGCACCGCGCGGCACGCGCACGTAGTACGTGCCGCTGATGGTGGAGAGCGGATGCAGGTGCAGGCCGTGGTAGACGCCAGGCGGCATCACGTTGACCCAGCAGTCCGTCATCACCAGCGGCGTGTCGCCGAGGTCGAATTCCAGCTCCGCGGCATAGCGTTGCACATGCCGGTCGATGATCCGGCGCAGGGCGTCGAAGGTGGGGGAGACCTCGTGCATGCGGCAGGCCGAGGCATAGGAGGTGAACCCGCCGGGGTAGTTGCGGCGGGACCATTTCTGGCCCGCCGCGTCGTCATGCGAGAGCTGCAGGCACTCGCGCAGCAGCCGCGCGTTCAGCGCGGCGGCGCGTGCACGGGGCAGCGCCGCCGAGTAGATGCGCGTGGGAAAGAAGCTGTGGACCGGCAAGGTGCGCGAAGTCCCCGTCCCTTCCCTACTGGTGCAGGCCGGCCTCGCCCGCGGGCTGCTGGCCCGCCGGTGCCGCCGCGGCGTTGCCGCCGGCGAAGGCACCCATGCCGCCACCCGGCTGTGCCGGCAGCGTGGCGCCGGGACCACCGCCGCGCGGGCCGCCGCCGAAGCCGCCACCCGGGAAGCCGCCAAAGCCGCGCTGCGGGTTGTCCCTGAGCTCGTGCGCCAGCGACACGATGTGGGCGCGGATCGCCTCGGCATCCTCGTTCGACAGCACGCGGCGGAACGACACCATGCCGTTCTCGGTCAGCGCGCCGTCGATCACCACCACGCGGAAACCGGCCTCGCTGTTGATGTAGGCGGAGGTGCGCAGGTCCGGGAAGCCGCCCATCTGCCGGCCGTCTTCGTGGCAGATGGTGCAGTTCTGCGTGTACAGCTCGCGGCCGCGCGCCAGCATGGCCTCGTCGCCGAACTTCGGCGGCGGGTTCAGCGCCTGCGGCGCCGGCGGCGGTGGCGGCGGTGGCAGCTCGGCCGTGCCGCCGAGCTTGAAGGCCACCAGGCGGCCGCCGGCATTGCGGCCGGCCGCCCCGATGCCGGCCACGTACTGCTCGCCATCGATGGCGTAGCTGACCGGGCCGGCGACGATGCCGGCGCCGATGTCCCTGCTCCACACCTTCTCGCCGGTGTCGGCGCGGAAGGCGAGGAAGTTGTTGCCATTGCCCTGGAACACCAGGTTGCCGCCGGTGGACAGCACGCCATTGCTGCCGGAGCCCTCGCGGGACTTCCAGCGCGCCTCGCGCTTGACCGGGTCCCAGGCCGTCAGCCAGGCGCCGGCCTCGGGGCCCAGGTCGGGACGCGCATACTCGGGCTGCTTCGACACGTTGATCGACAGCAGCTGGTTGCCCATCTTCGCGCCCGCTTCCGCCACCATGCCGTAGGTGGCATAGCGCGTCGGGATGTACAGCAGGCCGTGGTCCGGGTTGTAGGCCTGCGGGTTCCACACATGCGTCTGGAAGGGAACCACCCACCAGCCCTTGCCGGTGGCGCCGATGTTGGCGTGCGGGTTCAGGATGGGCTTCCAGTTGTTCTGCACGTCGAAGCCGGTGAGCCAGTTGGCGCCCGGCACGAACAGGTCGGCCGACAGCACCTTGCCGGTGGCCGCCTCGATCACGTAGACCACGCCGTTCTTCGGTGCCTGCATCACCACGTGCTTCTTCTGGCCGTTGATGACCACGTCGGCCAGCGTCAGCGGCGAGGCATTGTCGAAGTCGAAGTTGTCCATCGGCACCGTCTGGTAGTGCCAGCGGTACTGGCCCGTCTTCGCGTCAAGCGCCACGATGGAGGCGGTGAACAGGTTGTCGCCGCCGCCCGGCGAGCGCACCTCGGCCGGCCACGGCGCGCCGTTGCCGGTGCCGAAGATCACCAGCCCGGTGTCGGGGTCGTAGACGATGCCGTCCCACGGCGTGCCGCCACCGCCGAACTTCCACCACTCGCCGTTCCAGGTCTTCGCGGCCCACTCGAGCTCGGGCTGCTCGAAGCCGTCGGCCGGGTTACCCGGCACGGCCCACCAGTGCCACAGCTTCTTGCCGGTCTCGGCGTCCCAGGCGGACAGGTAGCCGCGCTGGTGGTACTCGGCGCCGGCCTGGCCGATGAACACCATGCCGTTGGCGACACGCGGTGCGCCGGTGATGGACAGCGCCTTCTCCGGATCGGTGGTCTGCGCCTCCCACACCTTCCTGCCGGTGTCGAGTTCGACCGCGACCAGGCGGCCATCGAGCGTGGCCCAGATGACCTTGCCGTTCCAGTACGCCGCGCCACGGTTGCTGACATTGCAGCACAGGCTGGTGGCGGCGATCTCACGCGGCACCTGCGGGTCGTACTTCCACAGCTGCTCGCCGGTCTTCGCATCGAAGGCGTAGGCCTTGCTCCACGGCGTGGTGACGACGAGCTTGCCGTTGACCACCAGCGGGGTGGACTGGTAGCCGCCGCGCTCGGGCAGCTCCGCGTACCAGGCGACGCCGAGCTGGTTCACGTTGTCGACGTTGATCTGCGTGAGGGGGCTGTGGCGCTGCTCGTAATGGTCGCCGCCATGCGCCGCCCACTGGTCGGTGATGCGGGCGGCAGGATCCTTCGCTGCGCTGCGTCCGCTGCCACCGCTGCTGGCCACGCAGGCCACGATGCCGGCGGTCACTCCGACGCCGGCCAGAACCATCATCAAACGACGCATGTATCCCCCGATACGAGAACGCGAATCGGCGAAGGATAGCCGATCTGCCTGTTACCGGGAGTAACTCCCCCACACCTTCAGGAATCTTCCGCTCAGGGCTTGAGCTGGTTGATCTCGATGGCAGCGCGTTCACTGCCGCCGGCACGCACCACGATCACGCCGAAAGGATCTCCGCTACGCGAAATGGCGCCACCGCCGTTGGCGATGCGTGCTTCGATTTCGAGCTCCTGCCCGGCGGTGAAGCCACTGCCCGCCAGCATGGCGTCGGTGCTGCGCAGCTCCACGTCCTGCGGGAAGCGCGCGTCGAGGCGCTGGGCCGCGAGCGGCGGTCCGCGTTGCCCGGGAAGGCGCGCCACCACGAACAAGGGCGCGCCGGCTGCCGCCTTGTCGGCCACCGCGGGCGACAGCGTGATCCGCAGCGGGACGCTCACCGGGGCAGCCGCCCCGCCGGTCGCATCCTGCGCGGCGGTGGCGCGGGCGCCTGCGCCGTCACCGTCCGCCTGCGCCGTCAGGCGCGACAGCGCGTCGATCTCCTGGATCTGTTCGGCAATGATGCGCGCCACCGCCTCGGGCGGATTGGCGGCCAGCAGCTTCCCGAAGCGCTCGCGCGCCAGCGGCAGCTCGTTGCGTTCGCGCGCCGCGAACGCGCTGTAGAACAGCGCCTTCACTGAATTCGGATCCACCTCCAGGGCCTGTTCGAACAGGCGCCCTGCCCGGCCCGCCAGGTCGCTGCGGCCGGATTCGAGCAGCGCTTCGGCAAGGCCCATCAGCGCATCGGCATTCCTGCCTCCCGCGAGGGTGTCGGCGCGCTGGTAGGCGCGCGCGGCGAGGTCGTACTGCTGGATCACCGAGTAGGAGCGGCCCAGCATGAGCCAGCCATCGAGATCGTCCGGCTCACGCTCCAGCCGCCGCGCGAGGCGCCCGATCATGGCCTGGGGAGAGTCGAGCGCCGGCTCCTCCTCGTGCCACTTGTAGGTGCTCCACAGCGGATAGAGCGCCGCGCCGCCGAGCAGCACCAGGAGCCCGATGATGCCGGCGCTTCGCCAGGCTTCCGGGGAGCCCTCGCGTTTCCTGAGCAGCGGATACAGCAGCGCGGTGAGCGTGGCCAGCGTCAGCAGGCCCGCGATGACGATGAAGCCGCTCATGGACGGGTCGACTCCTCGAGATCGGGGTCCGAATCATCGGTGGCCAGCAGCTTCCTGCGTTGCGCCACGATGCGCCATGCCACGGCCGCGCCGCCGAGCAGGAACAGCGCCGGCGCCAGCCACAGCCACGGGCTGCGCGGACGCAGCAGGATGATCTCGCCATAGCGGTCGACGAGGTACTGCTTGATCTCCTCGTCGCTCTTGCCGTCCTGGATCATCGTGCGCACCTGGCGGCGGATGTCCACGGCGAACATGGCCGGCGTGTCGGCGACGGTCTCGCCCTGGCACTTCAGGCAGCGGAGCTCCTTGATGAGCGCCACGTAGCGCTCCTGCTGCGCGGGATCCTCCAGCCCCTCCGGATCGATGGCCGGCGCGGCCATGGCCAGCGCCAGCAGCGCGAAGAATGCGAACAGGCGCCTCACTGGCGGCCTCCCTCGACCAGCGGCAGCAGCTCCTCGCGCCAGCGCCGCGCGCTGACCGCGCCCACCACCTTCTCGACGATGATGCCCTCGGGATTCACCAGGAAGGACTCGGGCGCGCCGTACACGCCGAAGTCGATGGCCGTGTCGCCCTGCTTGTCGATGGCCACGGCCACGTAAGGATTGCCGAGCTCGGCCAGCCAGCGCCGCGCCGCCTCGTCGTCGTCCTTGTAGTCGAGGCCGATGATGCCGACCTTGCCTTCGCGCGCGATGTCCAGCAGCAGCGGATGCTCGGTGTAGCACTCCGGGCACCACGTGCCCCAGACGTTGACCAGCAGCCACCGGCCCTTGAAGTCCTCGCTGCGTACCATCTCACCAGGCTTGAGCAGGTCGGGCAGCTCGAAGGCCGGCATGGGCTTGCCGATCAGCGCCGAGGGCACCACGGCCTTCTCCGGCGCGCGCTTCAGCGCCACCGCGAACAGTGCGACCAGCACGGCGAAGACCACCAGTGGAATGGCAAAACGGTTCATGCTTCGGCTGCCTTCAGCGGCACGCCGCCGGCCGCGGCATCCTTCTCCTCGACGCGCTCGCGCCGGCGGCGGTAGCGCTTGTCCAGCGTGGCGATGAAGCCGCCGAGGGCCATCAGCGCCGCGCCCAGCCAGACATAGCGCATCAGCGGGCGCACCTGCAGGCGCAGGCTCCAGCTTCCGCCACCGAGTTCCTCGCCCAGCGTGGCCAGCAGGTCACGCCGCCAGTTGATGCCCAGTGCCGCCTCGGCCAGGGCCTGGCCGGTGACGAAGTAGTTGCGCCGCTCCGGCAGCAGCACGGACTCGCCGCCACCCTCCTCGCGCACCAGCACGCGGCCGCGGATGGCGGCGTAGTTCGGGCCGTCGGCCTCCTCCACGCCTTCGAAGCGGAAGGTGTAGTCGCCCAGCGTGACCTCCTGTCCCGGGCCCAGTGCCACGTCGCGCTCCACCATGGTCGATTCCATCACCGTGATGCCGACGGTGATCACGCCCAGCCCGATGTGCGCCAGCGTCATGCCCACGATGGCCGGCGGAATCGACAGGCCGCGGCGCAGGCGGTCCAGCGGGTCGAACAGCGAGGACACCACGATCCACAGGCCCAGCACCGTGCCGATGGGGCCGAGCAGCGAGCGGTCGCCGTACACGCCCGTCACCAGCGCGAGGCCGAGCACCACGGACAGCGCCAGGCCGCCCCAGATGCGCGCGCGCGCCTCGCCGAGCTGGCCGCGCTTCCAGCGCGCGAACGTACCCAGCGACACCAGCGCCAGCAGCGGCAGCACGGGCAGCAGGAACATCGAATTGAAGTACGGCGGCCCCACCGACAGCGTGCCGCGCCCCGTGGCGTCGGCGATCAGCGGCGCCAGCGTGCCGCCGAACACCACCGCGGTGGCTACCACCAGCAGGATGTTGTTGAACAGCAGGAAGCTCTCGCGCGACACCAGGTCGAAGCCGGCCGAGGAGCGCAGCAGCGGCGCGCGCCACACGTACAGCGCCAGCGAGCCGCCGATGGTCAGCACCAGGAAGGCCAGGATGAACAGGCCCCTGCCCGGATCGGCCGCGAAGCTGTGCACCGAGGTCAGCACGCCCGAGCGCACCATGAAGGTGGCCAGCAGGCAGAACGAGAACGTCATGATGGCCAGCAGCAGCGTCCAGCTCTTGAACAGGCCGCGCTTGTCGGTGACCGCCAGCGAGTGGATCAGCGCCGTGCCCAGCAGCCACGGCATCAGGATGGAGTTCTCCACCGGGTCCCAGGCCCACCAGCCGCCCCAGCCCAGTTCGTAGTAGGCCCACCAGCTGCCCACGGCGATGCCCAGCGTCAGGAACATCCACGCCACCGTGGTCCAGGGGCGCGTCCAGCGCGCCCACACCTGGTCGAGCCTGCCCTCGATCATCGCCGCGCAGGCGAAGGCGAAAGCCACCGAGAAGCCCACGTAGCCCACGTACAGCAGCGGCGGGTGGATGGTGAGGGCCACGTCCTGCAGCACCGGGTTCAGGTCCACGCCGTCCGGCAGCGCCGGCTGCAGGCGCTCGAAGGGATTGGAGGTGGCCAGCGAGAACAGCAGGAAGCCGGCGCTGATCACGCCCAGCACACCCAGCACGCGCGCCACGAAGGTGCGCGGCAGCGAGGAGGAGCAGGCCGCCACGGCCAGTGTCCACACCGACAGCACGAACACCCAGAACAGCATGCTGCCCTCGTGGTTGCCCCAGGTGGCCGCGATGCGGAAGTACACCGGCAGTGCCGAGTTGGAATTGGCCGCGACCAGCCGCACCGAGAAGTCGTTGTGCACGAAGGCCCATACCAGGCAGCCGAAGGCCAGCGCCAGCAGCACGAACTGCCCGGCCACCGCCGGGTACACGGCCTGCATCCAGCGCTGCTGCCCGCGCCAGGATCCGGCGAGGCCGAAGAAGGTCTGCGCCGCCGCCAGCAGCAACGCGAGGATCATCGCGTACTGTCCGATCTCGGGGATCATGTCGGGAACTGCTCCGCTACTGCTGCCGTGGCGCCGGCGGGTTTTCCAGGCGCGATTCACCCCGGCGCAGCGATTCCTGCACGGCCGGCGGCATGTAGTTCTCGTCGTGCTTGGCCAGCACCTCGTCGGCCACGAACACGCCGTCCTCGTTCAGGCGGCCATTGGCCACCACGCCCGAATTCTCCTTGAACAGGTCGGGCAGCACGCGGTCGTAGACCACCGGCACCTCGGCCTGGTAGTCGGTGACCACGAAACGCACCTCGAGCGAGCCGGGCGTGCGCTGCACGCTGCCCGGCTTGACCATGCCGCCGAGCTGGAAGCGCTGGCCGGGCCTGCGCGCGCCGGCGGCGACCTCCGCCGGGGGCGTGTAGCCGATGCTGAAATTGAACGACAGCATGGCCAGGGTCACCGCGATGGCCACGCCGGCCACGATGCCCAGCACCATGAACAGCCGCCGCTTCTGCACCGGCGTCATGACGGGTGCTCCTGCATGGCGAGGCGGCGGCGGGCCTCCTCGCGCGCGGCACGAAGCTGGCGGCGCGCGACCCACACGTTCAGCCACAGCGCGCCGATGGCGATCACGTAGGCCGGCCACACGAACACGCCGTAGCCCTTCATGTCGAGGAAGTCCATCATGCCGCCTCCGCGCGCGCGAGTTCCTCGCGCAACCAGGCGCCGCCGCGTTCGCGGCGCAGCACCTCGGCGCGGGCGCGCATCAGCATCAGGCCGATGAAGTAGAACGTGTGGGCGAGGATCATCACCAGCAGCGGCCAGAGCATGGCGCCCGGCATCGACGGGCCGTCGGCGCGCAGCAGCGTCGGCGCCTGGTGCAGCGAGTTCCACCACTCCACCGAGTAATGCACGATGGGCACGTTCACCACGCCGACGATGGCCAGCACGGCGCTGGCGCGGTCGGCGCGGTCGCGATCCTCGATGGCGCCGCGCAGCGCGATGTAGCCGATGAAGAAGAACAGCACGAACAGCTGCGAGACCAGGCGAGGATCCCAGGTCCACCATGTGCCCCAGGTGGGCTCGCCCCAGATCATGCCGGTGACCAGCGAGACGGCGGTGAAGCTCGCGCCCGCCGGCGCGCAGGCCGCGGCCACGGCGTGCGCCACCTTGATGCGCCAGATCAACCCCACGGCGGCGGCGATCGCCATCCAGGTGTAGGTCATCAGCGCCAGGTACGAGGATGGCACGTGCACGTAGATGATGCGGTAGACCTCGCTCTGGTAGTAATCCACCGGTGCCAGGAACAGGCCGCCGTACAGCCCCGCCACCAGCAGCACGATGGCGATGCCCATGAACCACGGCGCCCACCTGCCCGCGAAGCGGTAGAAGTACGGCGGGGAGCCGAAGCGATGGAACCAGGTCCAGGTCATCCGCGAATTTTACTCCATGCTGATGCGCACCGCCGCCGCCGCGGCCAGCGGCGCCAGCGTCAGCGACAGCACGCCCAGGGACGCCAGCAGCAGCAATGCGCCCATGGTTTCTTCCCCGGTCATCGCCCACATCGTGGCGCGCGCGCCGAACACCAGCACGGGCATCACCAGCGGCAGCACCAGCAGCGACAGCAGCGCGCCGCCGCGGCGCGTGCCCAGCGTGAGGGCCGCCCCGATGGCGCCGACCAGGCTGAGGGTCACGCTGCCCAGGAGCAGTGCCAGCAGCACGCCCGGCACCGAGGTCACCGGGGCGCCCAGCGCCAGCACCGCCACCGGGCCCGCGAGCACCAGCGGCAGGCCGGTGAGCATCCAGTGCGTGGCTGTCTTGGCGAGCAGCAGCGCAGTGAATGATTGTCCAGACAGCGCGAACTGCTCCAAAGTTCCGTCGCGGGCGTCCTCGCGGTAGAGGAATTCCAGCGCCAGCAGTGACGCCAGCAGCAGCGAAACCCACAGCGCCGCCGGCGCCAGCTCGCGCAGTCGCTCGGGCTCGGGGCTCAGGGCCAGCGGGAACAGCAGGCAGACCAGCACGAAGAATCCCAGCGGCTGCAGCCATTCGCCCGGACGGCGCGCGGCCAGCAGCAGGTCGCGGCGCATCACCGCGGCAGCGGCGGAAAGGGCCGTGGCGCGGGGAGTCATGGCAGGGGCTCCCCTGGCGAGTGCCAGAAGCGGCAGTCGGCGCCCGGCAGTTCGATGGGGCGGTGCGTGGCGAGCAGCGCCATGCCGCCCGCCGCCAGGTGCGCCCGGAGCAGGCGCGTGAACACTTCCTGGCCGGCGGCGTCGAGGTTGGTCACCGGTTCATCCAGCAGCCACAGCTTCGCGTCCCACAGCGACAGGCGCGCCAGCGCCACGCGGCGCTTCTGGCCCGCCGAGAAGTGGCGCACCGGCAGCCGCGCACCGACGCCGCCCAGGCCCACTTCCTCCAGCGCCTGGCGCAGCCGGCCGGCGTCGGGCCGCGTGCGCAGTGCGCAGGCGAAGCGCAGGTTCTCCTCGGCCGACAGGTCGTCCTTCAGCGCATTGTCGTGGCCCAGGTAGGCCAGGTCGCGGCAGAAGGCCTGGCGGTCCTCGCGCACCGCGCGGCCCTGCCACTGGATGCTGCCTTCCTCCGCGTACAGGAACCCGGCCAGGCAGCGCAGCAGCGAGGTCTTGCCGGTGCCATTGGGCCAGAGCAGCTGCAGCAGCTGCCCGGCAGCGATGCCGAAGGTCAGGCCCCTGAGCAGGTGGCGGTCGCCGCGCCACAGGTGCAGTTTGGTTACTTGGAGCAATTCGTCACTTCTTGTGGTGCGGACGGCGGGACTCGAACCCACACTTCCTTGCGGAAAGCAGATTTTAAGTCTGCTGCGTCTACCAGTTTCGCCACGTCCGCCTGGAAGA
>QGUX01000062.1 GCA_003242275.1 Pseudomonadota bacterium
CGGGGGGTCCGCCGCCGGCGAGCGGAGACGGGTGGCGTCGCCCGCGCCTCCCTCGAGGGTGTCGTCACCGGCGCCGCCCTTCACGTAGTCGTCGCCGCTGTAGTCACCGAAGTCGGCCGAGTAGGCCACGCCGCCGTCGTCCAGCTGCAGGAAGTGGCCGTGGTCGTCGCTGCCGATGGTGAAGGTCGCGCCGGACCCCTCGAACCGCAGCTCCTCGACCTGCACGTAGCTGTCGGCGGCCAGGCTGGCGTCGCTGCCGACGTAGCGCACGCGGAAGACCGGCTCGTCGAAGGTGTAGCCCATCACGGGCAGGCCGAACGCTTCCAGCCGGTCGCCGATGCCGGCGTTGCGGGCTTGCACCTCTTCCTCGCCGACGCGCGTGATCACGTAATCCGACGCGCTGCCGGCGAACACGGCGGCGTCATGGCCTTCCCCGCCGATGATGTCGTCGTCGCCACCCGCGCCGTTCAGCACGTTGGCATTGCCATCACCGATCAGGAGGTCACCGTGGAGGGTGCCGACGACGCCATTGATGCCGAACAGCAGCGCCGCGGAATCCGTGTCGGTTTCGCTGGCGTGATACTCGATGCCGTAGGAGCGGCCGAAGTAACCTTCGAGCCTGATGCGCCGGTCTTCCTCCTCGCCCCAGGTGGGCCACCAGTCGTCCAGGAACGATTCGGTGAGCGCCAGACCTGTATCGAGAACCACCACGGCGCCGCTCTCGGCCGAAGTCAGCGTGATGGTGTTGCTGCCGTCACCGCCATCCACGAAGTTGCGTCCGCCGCCGTGCGAGAGCACATAGGTCTCGTCGCCCGAGCCGCCGAAGAAGGCGTCGTCGCCGTCGCCGCCGGTGAACGTGATTTCGCCGTCGAAGCCGGAGGCGTCGATCATCGCGCCGGCGCTGTTGCCGGTGATGCTCAGGTTGCTGCCCGTACCCGTCAGCTTGACGGTGGTGTAGCCCGCCTCGTCCGACACCTGCAGCCCCAGGTTCTCCGCCCCGTTGAAGCCGATGGCGGCATCGGAGGTCAGTGCAGCCACGGTGTCGGCATAGTCACCGCTGCCCAGCACCACCTCGTCGCCCGGGACGACCAGCGCCGCCAAGGCGTTCTGCAGCGCGTCCGCGCCCTGGCCGGGCCCGACCTCGAGCGTGACGGAAGGAATGTCCAGCTCGGAGAGCCCGTAGTAGCGGTCTTCCGCCCTGAAGTACAGCCGCTCGATGCCGAACAGGCGGTCTTCGCCTTCCACGCCGTCCTTGGCCGTAACGACGATCGCGCCGCTCTGCAGGTCGCGGGAGATGACGTAGTCGTCGCGGGTGAGTTCGAACACGGCGGTGTCCATGCCGGCGCCGCCGTAGAGGCTGTCGTTGCCCATGCCGCCGGTCAGCGTGTCGTTGCCGCCGCCGCCGCGGATGACGTCGTTTCCGGCGGTACCATCGAGCGCGTCATCACCCGCGCCACCCGCCAGCAGGTCGTCGTCGTCCGAGTTGAAGGACAGGTCCACGGCGGTGGCCGGGCCATTGCCGTTCTCGCCGAAGATGGTGCCGTAGATGTTCAGGGGCAACGACAGGCCGAGGGTGGCATCCAGGGAAGCCGGCAAGGGCTGCGCCGCATGCACGCCCGCGCCCGACTGCCCGATGAACACATTGCCGCGGACCGTGATGCCGGCCGCGTTGTCAAACGTGCCTTCGGCCCCGGTGAGCGTCACGCCGTTCACGCCGCCGTTGAACAGGTTGTCGGAAATGCGTACATCCTCGGCGTCCGCACCGGCCTCGAGCCGCACACCGGCCTGGGTCGTCGTGAACTCGTTGCGGCCGATGTCGAGGGTGCCCACGCCCTGCGCGTCGATGCCGGTCGCCGCGGAAATGCGGTTGGCTTCGATGGTCGCCAGGGCCGTTCCCGACAGCGAAACGGCCGTGCCCATACCGGCGTCCAGCACACTGTTCCTGAGCGTGAACCCTTCCGCGCCTGCGTCAACGGCCAGCGAACCTTCGATGCGCACGCCGTCGATGGTGACGCCCCCCGCGTGCACGCCGAGTGCCGCGCCGATGACGGTGATGAGGGATTCCCCGCCGCGGACGCTGGATGCGCCGGGAACGCCTGCGTTGGCGCCGCGCAGGGTGATGCGCTCGCCGATGCCGGCGAAGCTGTCGCCATCCAGCTCGTAGCTGCCCTCGCGCAGCTCGATGGTGTCGCCCTCGACGGCCGAGGCCAGCGCCTGCGCCAGCTCATCTTCGCCGTACAGGGCCTTCAGGCGCCCCTCCGCATCGAAGACGCGGACGGCCAGCGTCAGGTCGAGCTGCGCGTCGCCGAAGCGCAGCACCTCGATGCCGGTGAGCGTGTCCACGCCGTCCGGCCCGTCGTTCTCGTGCGTGACGATGATGCGTTCGCCGCTGAACTCGATGCGGTACTGGTTCCGCGCACCGCTGAAGACCGCCGTATCCCGGCCCTCGCCACCCTCCAGCGTGTCATTGCCCGCGCCACCCTCCAGCGTGTCGTCGCCGGCGCCGCCGCGAAGGATGTCCGCGTCCCCGCCGCCTTCCAGGGAATCGTCCCCGGCGCCACCCTCCAGGATGTCGCTGCCGGCGCCGCCCTCCAGGTGGTCGTCACCCTCGCCGCCGCGCAGCAGGTCATTGCCCACCCCGCCCTTCAGCGTGTCATTGCCGGCACCGCCCTGGAGGATGTCGTTGCCCGATCCGCCGACCAGCTCGTCGTCGCCGCGGCCGCCGGTGAGCGTGTCGTTCGCGTCCGAGCCCTGGATGACGATGTTCGAGGCCGCAGCGCCCGTGTCCACCACGCCGGCGGCGCCGGTGATGGTCATCGTCTCGTCGGTGAGGTTGTCGAAGGCGCCGAAGTCGCCATTGGATTCGTGATGCGTGACTGTCACGTTCTCGACGCGGACGTTCACGCCGGACTCGCCTTCGAGGCGCACGCCGTCGGCATTCACTTCACCGACGCGGATGCCGGTGGAAGTGCCGTCGATGGTGCCGTTGCGGATGACGAGCTCGCCGCCATACGTCGCAGGCTGCGGGCCGTACGAGGCACCGTCTTCACGCGCCTTGACCACGATGGCGCCGCCGCTCGGGTGCGGCGCGCCGGCACCGGCCGAGGTACCCACGTTGATGAACGTGAAGTCGTGGATCTCGATGCCCTTGAACTCACCCCACTTGAGGTTGATGTCGATGCCATTGCCGAAGGCGCCCTCGGCCGCGCCGGTGCCACCGAACGGCGGCGTGCGACCATAGTGCCCCACGTTCTCCATCACGATGTTGCGGATGGTGCTGTCGGAAAGCAGCTCGGCGTAGATGCCCTTCTCGAGGATGTCCTCGAAACGCATGCCGTCGATCAGGATGTCCTCAGCCCGGCCGCCGCCGCCACCGGGAACGGCGGGGTCCTGCAGCACGATGCCCTGGTACGCATGCGAGATGGAGCCACCGAGGATGTCGATGCCGTCGAGGACGGACGTACCCGTCCCGCCGCTGCCATAGGTGTTGGTGATGCCCTGCACCACATTGGAGATCGACAGCCCGTCGAGCACGATGCCGCCCAGCTCCTGCGGACCACCAGCGAAGCGCACGCCCTGGTAGAAGCTCTCGATCGCGAGGCCCTTGAGGGTCACGTTGCCTGAGGCGATCAGGATGCCCGCGCCAGAGTGGTTGTCGTAGGTGGTCTGGTCGGGCAGCCACTCGTCGACGGTTTGGCCCTCCGGGATGTGGTTGTCCCCGAGGAAGGAACCACGGACCACGGCGCCGGGCTCACCCAGGATGGTGACCGCCTTGTCCACCGTGAACCCGCCCTGGTGGATCCCGGCCGCAACGACGATGGTGTCGCCCGCGCGGCAGTTCGCCAGCGCCTCGGCAATGGTATCGAAGTCGCCGTCCGCGCCCACGCGCCACGTGACCGCGCCGCGCAGGTCTTCCAGCAGGACCGCATCGCCCTCGGGGCCACCGAAGCGCACCCATTCGATGCCGGTCAGCTGGTCCGCGCCGTCCGGCCCGGTGACCGTGTAGGTTCCGGTGGCCTTGTCGAAGGCGATGGAGTACTGCTCCCGGGCGTGCGCGAAGACCGCGGTGTCCGAGCCCTCGCCGCCGATGAGCACGTCATCGCCGGCCCCGCCGATCAGCACGTCGTCGCCCGCGCCACCCTCGATGAGGTTGTCGCCGTCATTGCCAGCCAGCGTATTGCCCTCGGCATTGCCGGTGATGTTCGCGGCGCCTTCGCCAGCCAGCTTCACTTCCGCCACGCCTTCGCCGAGAACGAGCTCCAGTGCGCTGCCGGCGGCCACGTCCAGTGTGATGCCGGACACGTCCACCTGGACGGACCCATGCGCCCGGCCGCCGATGTGTACCGTGTCGCCCTGCTGCGCGATCGTTTGTGCCGTTTCCTGGTCGCGGGTCACGAAGGAACCGGCATCGCGGTACACGAAAACGGCCGGTGCGCTGCCCATGTACTCGGCGTACTCGAAGGTGCGCACCGTGCCATCGGCCGTGGTCACATAGGCATAGGGCCCGGTGATGTTGTCGCCGACCAGCGCCTCGATGAACGCGGCATCGGCGAGGTGCTCCGCGTGCTGGTCCCAGTTCTGGAACAGGAACCCCGTGACGCCGGTGAGGTCATTGCCGGAGACCGTATCCGGAAGACCGGCATGCTCCGTCAGCCACGCGACGGCATCGACCACGCCCCGCACACGCAGGAAGTGCGTGCCACTGACCACGTTGCCGGTGATGACGAACGTGGCCTCGCCGGAATCACCCGCGCCATTGGTGATGGTGATGCCGCCCTGCAGGACATTGCCATGGACCGTGAAGCTCTCCAGGTCGTCCGGCCCCTCGTCGCCGAAGTACAGCGCGGCGCTGGTGCGGCCGTCGAAGTTGTAACCTTCGGCGGCGGCCACGACCGAGTGCTCGAGCACGAATCCGCCCGCGAGCACCTCGAAGGCCTTGTTGACCGCACCTGGCGGCAAGGAGGAATCGCTGCCGCTGGCCACGGCTTCGAAGGCCAGGCCCTGGATCGTGACATTGGGCGCAGTGACCAGGAAGTTGCCGCCGGCACCGCGTTCACTGCCCGAGACGATGGTCGCCGCCACCGCCTGTGCGTCCTCGACCAGCTCGTCCGACTCGCCGGCGACACCCAGGATGGTGAGGCTCTTGTCGATCACCAGGCCGACGCGCACGTTGGCGTTGCCATTGTAGGGCGTCTCTTCCACGTACCTGCCGGCGCGGACGATGATGATGTCTCCATCCTGCGCGGCATTGATCGCCTCCTGCAGCGATTCGAAGTGGCCGTTGCCGGAGGCATCCACGATGATGGGTAACTTCTCGCTGATGGCGGAAAGGTCCCACGTCCCGTCCGCGAACGTCGCCTGCTCGACGTCCAGCAGCGTATCCGTTCCGTCCGGGGCTCCTTCGCGCAGGTCCTCGACCGTGTAGGTGCGGCTGACCGGATCCCAGGTGATCCGGTAGTCCTCGCGGCTGCCCGCGAACTCGGCGGTATCCACGCCGTCTCCGCCGGCCAGCAGGTCGTTGCCGGCACCGCCCGAAAGCCAGTCGTCGCCGTCACCACCGGCCAGCTGGTCATCGCCGTCGCCGCCGTACAGCGTGTCGTTGCCGGCATTGCCGATCAGGCGATCGCCGAAGCGCGTGCCGGTGATGGTGTTGTCCATCCCCTCCGTGGACTTCTCGCCCTGCAGCTCGGTGACGATGCCTGATTCCGGCAGCGTGATGTCGAAACCGCTGGCATCGACGTCTCCCGAGATGCCGTCGAAATTGATCAGCGCTTCCCATTCGGACGCGGCTCCCGACAGGTCGAGGCCGTCGATTTCAAGGCCCTCGATGTCGCCATAATTGAAGATCCCGACGGGATTCTTCGAGAAGCCGCCCGAGATGGTCACGTTCTGGAGGACCACGTTGCCGATAGGCGGCAGGTCGCCGTCGAGATGCCGGTTGTCCGCGCCCTGCATCTCGATGGCGTTCGCGGGTACACCGCCCTGCTGGGTCGTGGCGTTCTCCGCGCCCTCGAAGAGGGTATCGGTGACGCGCAGGTCGCCCTCGTAGCGCCACAACTTGATGGCGGCGCCGTTCTTGTCGCCGCCGCCCACCCGGTGGAACGCGCTGCCGGTCACCACCAGCGCGCCGAGATGGGTTGCCGGACCCTCTCCGTCGGTGCCGTTGCCGACCATCACGCCCCTGACGGAAATGTCGGCGAAGTCGGTGTGGTCCAGCGCCAGGGTGCCGAGCACGGTGCCGTCCTCGACGTGCACGCCCGTAACCGCTCCCCTGAACTGCACGCCCTGCACCACCACGCTGCTGTCAGGCCCGAAGTCGCCCCGCAGGGTCAGGGCATCACCGGACACCGGATCGAGCGTGACCGTCGCACCCTCGGCCGCGACCAGCCGCAGCGACTTCTCCTCGATGACGAGATTCTCGTAATACGTTCCCGCGGCGATGTAGATGGTTGCACCATCGGCGGCGGCATCGATCGCCTCCTGGATCGTGCCGAAGCTGGTGTCCGCTTCGAAGCCCACCGTCAGCACCATCGGCTGCACCATGGAGCCGTCCAGCAGCAGGTTGCCCTGGAGGCCGAGCACGCCCGTCAGGACCGCTTCCGCCTGCCCGGGCGTGAGCGTCACCAGCCCATTGGCCGGATCCCCCTGGTCGCCGGCGATGAAATGCGCGCTGAGCGCCGCATCGATCGCCGCGGCATCGGGCTTGCCGCCGGCACGCGGAACCTCCTGGCCGAAGACGGACAGGATCTTCTCCCGCTCGTAACTGCTGCCGAAATTGGCGAGCAGCACCCGGTATCCGCTGGAGAACTCCAGGCACAGCTCCCAGTCCGCTGAGTTGCCGGGATAGATGGCATGCCCGGCCTCGAACTGCGCCCGGTTGGCCACCTCGGCGTCGAGCGCGGCCTCGCCCTGGCCGAGCTTCACGGTGACATTGGCCAGCAGCTCTTCCATCGAGCTGAAGCCCGTGACATTCAGCATGTCGAAGACGTGGTCCTGCCCGAGGCCGCCCACGGCCCGCTGTTCGTCGACCGGCCCGGCGTTGAAGTTGTAGATCAGCACGGATCCGGGTCCCTCCCCGGCCGGGATCTCCACCGTGTCGCTGCCACCGTGGCCCATGTTTTGCGTGCTGGTGCCGAGCACCACCACGTTCGCGCCTGCGCCGGGGCGGATGAGGTCATCGCCGTACGCGTCGAGGGAACTCCGCGGCACGGGGCCATCACCCCAGATCAGGTCGTCTCCGTCGCCACCAGCGATCACGTCCGATCCGGCGCCGCCGATGATCACATCGTTCCCCGGGGTGCCTTCGATGGCGTCGTCCCCGGCAGTGCCCTCCAGGAGGATGGCGCCGTCGATGGAGTTGTCTTCAAGTTCCAGTCCCGCCACGTTGGTGACCAGCAGGCCCACGCTGCCGCCGTCCTCGATCGTCACGTCGCGGATGACGAGCCCTTCGAGCGTCGCCGGGCTGGCGGTATAGTTCGAGCTGTCCCCTTCGTATCCCCGCGCCATGACGACGAGGCCCTTTCCAGGTCCGGTGCCATCGATGCCCGAGCCGGTGAAGGTGGAATTGGTGATCTGGATGTCCTCGTAGTCGCCGTACTTGAGGTTGATGTCGAACCCGGCGTTGTACTGGTACCCGGGATCGACGCCGCTGCCTTCCACGGTGACGCCGTCGAATGCCGCACGGGAGAGTTTCTCGGTGTAGAACCCCTTGATGCCGTTGCCGTTGAAGGTGGTGTCCTTCACGACCAGGTCGGTGATGTTGCTGTTGCCGGACTTGTCCTTGTCCGAATACCAGCCGTGCGTCACGTTGTCGTCGAAGTGGCTCCTTTCGATGTTCAGGTGCGAGGCCGAGGCCTTGCTGCCGATCTTCACGCCGACGTTGTTGCCGCGCGCCGTCACGCCCGCGAGGGCGAGATGGCTGACGTTGCTCAGGTTCAGGCCATAGTTGAAGTGGGTCAGGACCAGATTGGCGATCTGCAGCGGTCCGTTCTCCGCGCCGCTCGCCGCCGCCGTGATCGCCAGCCCGCTGCCGGTCATGTCCGAACCGCTGACGATGACCTCGCCCTCGATCATGCCCTGCAGGTGAACGAACCTGTCCAGCGTGATCGGGCCGGCGTATTCGCCCGGCGCAATCATCACGGTATTGCCGTGCTCCGCCGCGGCCACCGCCTCCTGGATCGTCTCATAGCCACCGTTGCCGACCAGCAGGTACACGGCATTGCCGACCTGGATCCTGTCCACGCCATCGAGGACAACGACTTCATCGCCGTTGCGCACTACCCAGGCACCGTCCTCGAAGCCGATCTGCCAGCTTGCGTCGTACACGTCGCGACCCGAGAGGTCGGAGACGATGCGGATGTCGTCGTAGTAATAGGTTTCGCCGGTGTCCGACTCGTTGCCCTCATTGCTGCTGTTGACGATGATCGCCTCGAGCTGCGCGATGCCCATGCCCTGCGGGCCCGTTCCCCACACATTCGCGCCGTCGTCAAGGGTGTAGAGCGTGTCGCCGTTCACCTTGAAGACGAATGCCCCGGCACCGGGCGTCAGTTCAATCGAGACATCCAGCCATCCCCGTTCCCCGTAGTTGATCGCGAGCCACTGGCCATCGCCCGTGAACTTGCCCTCTTCGTCAAGGCCGTCATCCAGCCAGATGCGGAAGCCGCCGGTGAACGTCTGGCCGTCCACGGCGGTCATCCCCAGCGCCGTGGCGCCGTCGGCATCCACGTACTCCAGGATGGCGAACCAGCCGCCTTTCGGAATGCTCCCCTCCGCGTCCTGGAACTGCAGCCAGACGCCGCTCCTCTGCAACCGGCCGTCCTCGTCGAACCCGGGGTCGGCCAGGAAGCGGTAGCGCACCGCCACGCCGTCCTCGACGCCGACGTGGAAGGTCTCGCCGGCGCCGGGCACGAACCTCGAACCCTGGTACTTGCCGAAGTCGGTGGACTTGTTGGGGCCGTCGGCATCGGTCTTGAATGCCAGCACGGCTTCGCCGTCCAGGTCCGCCACCTCCAGGCCGAGGAGCGGGTAGCGGTCGGTCTGCCATCCCGCGCTGCCCGGACCCGCCTGTGCATCATCCCCATTGGCGCCCGTGAGCTCGAACACCACCGGTTCGTAGGTCAGGTCCTGCAGCAGCAGGCCGGTCATGCCCTGCGCGGCGTTGATGCTGCCGCGCAGGACGGTCTCCCCGATGCCGTTGCCCTTCAACGTGACGTTGCTGGCGGTGACGGTGAACTCGCCTTCGTACACATCCCCGGTGAGCTCGATGACGAGACCGTTCCCGGCGGATGCCAGATGGCTACGAAGCTCGTCGGAGTTGGTCGCAACAACCACGTTTCCCATGGCGGTCTACCCCTGAAATGCAAGTGCGAATGGACGGCAAGACTGCCGGTGAATTTCCCACCAACGGCGGGCCTGTTGGGGACGGTTCGATCCAGAATGGATCAATCTGGGTCGCGGGCCCGCCCGAAGGGACAAGGAGGCGCAGGCGCGGATGCGCGTGCGTCCCGGATCAGGTATTGCGTTCCAGCGTCATCACCTCACCGTTCACGCACGCCCCGCGGTGCATGGTGATGTAGGGAGCGGAGATCCTGCCGGTCACCTCGGCAGAGGCGCGCAGGATGATCTGGTCGGTGGCCGTCAGGTCGCCGTTGACCTTGCCGAAGATCTCGACGAACCGTGCGGTGGCGCGACCATGGAATTCACCCCCGCGACTGACGGACAGCGTCAGCGCCTGGATGTCGCCGTCCTTCAGCACGCCGTCGATGCAGACGGCGCCGCCGGTCGTGAAATTGCCGGATGAGGTGACCCCCATGCCGATCACGATGTCGTCGATGCGCGGCGGCTCCTTCGGTGAGGCGGCCGGAAGTGGAACAGACGCCCCCGGGTTCTTCTGGGGCGGTGCAGCAGTCTGGGTGCTCACGCTGACCTCATCAGTTCTCTGTTGGATGCATGCAGGCGAAGTCCAGGCACACAGGGCGGGACTCACCCCGCGACCGACAGCGGCAGCGACCGGTGGCGCCGGCCGCCGTCGCAGCCGTCCGCCAGCGGCCGGAGGGACGCCGGCGCGGTGCGCCGGATTCCCCTCCGCCTGCCGTGCAGGCCGTCCCCGCGGACGGCCCGTGGCGCCGGAACAACAGCCTCACAAGGGGGGGGCGAACAGGTACGCATTGAGCATCAGCAGCGAATCATCCTCGATCGGACTGCAATCCCGGTCGAAGATGAAGCTGCTGGCGTCGATGGTGCCCTGGCCGCCAGCGAGGTGCACCTCGAGCGTGCCTTCCAACACCTTTCCATCCTCCGTGCAGAAGCCGCCCAGGTCGATCTCCATCGTGCCGGACGCATGCAGCTCGTCGACCAGCGACTCGAGGCAGAGGTCCGCGATTCTGGCCTGGCGGGCGCTATCGTCCTCCATCACGTACATCCGCGACAGGTCGATCCGGTCTTCGCCGATGACGAAGTCATGGATGACCACGTCCTTGTGGATCTTCTCCGCGTCCTGGTTCTGCGACGGAACCGGGATGCCCGGCGCGATGACGAACACGTCCTCGCCAGCACCGCCGTACATCTCCACCCTGGCTTCGGGGCCGGCCGCCGGATCGCCGAGGGCCATCAGCACGTCGTTGCCATCGCCGCCGATCAGGGTGTCCTGGCCAGAGTTGCTGATCAGCCAGTCCTCGCCGGCGCCACCGACCAGCACGTCGTTGCCATCGTGGCCGAGCAGGATGTCGTTGCCAGCGCCACCCACGAGATGGTCGTCGGACGCGCCATCGCGCGAGCCGCCGTGCACCAGCGTGTTGTCACCCGACGCACTTTGGACCACCACGGCACCGTCGACCGTCAGGCGCACCGTCACGTCATTGAAGACGATGCGGTCGGCCTGTACCCAGACCGTGCCTCCCTCCCCGGGGGACCAGTAATCGACGCGGAAGAGCGGCGCGTCCGTATTGAGGGAAACGTCCTGCGCGCTCAACACGGTCACATGCGGCTCCAGTTCCTCGCCCTGCAGGACAGAGATCGTGTACGAGGCCGCTGAGCCGTCGATCCTGACGGTATGGAAGCCATTCGCGCTGCCGATGTAGTAGTCCTTGCCCCATCCGTCGGCAGGAAGCTCGAACGTCGACGAGCCTTCTGGCGCGAAGATGTCGTCGTCCCCGGTTCCGACGAGGGTTTCTCCCCCGGCCACGGCATGCACGTGGATCGTGGCCTGGGACATCGCGGCGTCGGAGCTGTTGCCAGCGCGGTCGGTCGCCCAGGCGGCCACGGCCACCTGGCCCTCCTCCTGCTCCCCGACCAGTGCCAGCGAACCGGCCGCGACCGTCACGTGGAACCTGCCGTCCGCGTCCGCGGTCGCGGTGTAGCTGGTCTCGCCTTCGGGGCCCGTGAGCTGCACGGTCACCTCGCTGAACGGCTCTGCGGTGCCACTGATGACGAATCCATCCGCCTCATCCGACCCCAGGTTGATCTCCGTGAAGTCGAGCACGGGCGGCTCGATCTGCGAATCCACCTCCACGAAGTAGGGCGCCGAGAGTTCCGTATGCTCGGACCCGTTCGGGCTGGCCAGGCGCGCCGCCACGGCGTAGTAGCCATCCGCGGCTTCCTCCGGCACCTTGATGTCGACCCAGCCGCGCCGGATGTCGCGCCACGTGAGCGTGTGGGTCGCGAAGGGCTCCTCACCCCACTCGCTCCACTCGTCCGCGCCCTTCGCCTTCGAGAACAGCTGCAGCACGAGCCCCTTCACCTCGTTGCCATTGAGCGTGACGCGGAACACCGGCTCGGCAACGTTGGTGACGCCATCATCACCCGACACGCCCGAATCCTGGTCCGGCCGCGCGTGGTGCCCGTGCCCCCTGGACGGCGCCAGCTCGATGCTGGGCGCCTGGTAGTCGGGCACGTCGATTTGGACGGTGACCGCGCCCTTGCCGATGCCTTCGCCGCCGCTGCCCTGGGAGCCGCGGACCGCGGCGTTGCCGTCGGACACGATGTACTCGATGACCACCTCGCGCGACGGGAACAGCGAGTCGTTGCTGTAGGTGACCTGGCGCAGCAGCGCGTTCACATCCTCGGTGGTCGGGATGAATGGACCGTAGCCGGCGAAGTGGATGTGCAGCTCGCCATCCACGTTGGTGAACGTGGCGATGACCGCGTCCTGGTCATCGACGGTCTTCGTGATGGTGCCGGTGCCATCCGGGCCGTCGTTCCACGTCAGGGCCGAGTCGGGATCGCCCTGGTGGCCGAACACGTCCTCTGCCAACGCCTCACCTGCGCGACGCACGGTGATCGTGGCGCCGGACCAGTTGCCCTCGCCATTGTTCAGGGCACCCAGCTCGACGTCGGCCACTTCGATCTGGGGCGCCAGCAGCACCGGATCGCCGCGGAACTCGTAGTTGACGCTGGCGGCTTCGCCGCCCGCAATCTTCAGCTCCGGCGCGTCGTTCACCGAACGCAGGTCGAAGAAGAACGTGGCCACTTCGCTGGTATCCTGCCCACCGTTCTCCGTGCCACCTTCGTCCTGCACGCTGTAGCGGAAGCTGGCCGCGCCGTAGTAGTCCTGGGCCGGCCGGAACTCCAGCTTGCCGCAGGCGAGGTCGCTGCCGCTGACCCGCAGGCCGTCACAGGGGAGCTCGGTGACGGGACAGCCGTCGTACCAGAGCGTGCCGGTCACCGGATCTGGCAATTCACTGATGATGACGTACTTCAGTCCATGGCTTTCGGCGTCGGAGTACGGGAAGTCCTCGCCCGAGAACGTGTAGCACTCGTCCTCCTGCAGCGTGACGATCCGCTCCTCGTCCTCGATCACGGGAGCATCGTTCACCGACTTGATGTCCACCTTGATCGTGCCGACCTCGCGGCCCGGACCGCCACTTCCCTGCTCGCCGTGCCAGCGGCTGTTGCCGTCCGACACGTAGTAGGCAATGGTCACGGACTCGGGCGGATCCTGGGACAGGTTCTCGTACGTCACCTGGCGCAGCACGTTGTTCACGTCCGCACTGGTGGGCACAGCGGCGCCATCACCATTTTCGGCCGAGAACTCGATGGTCACACGGCCGTTCTTGATCGTGTAGGTGCCGATCGCGCTCTGGCCTTCACCCGTTTCCTTGTAGATGATGCCGCTGCCATCCTCGCCGGTCACGAAGCACAGGCCGTTGCCGTCCACGAAGCCGTAGCTGTCTTGCTTGGCGGCGATCGAGTTCTCGCCGTGGCCGCCGTGCTTGCGGCCGATCCAGATGGTGGCGCCGGACCAGTCGCCGTCGCCATTGTTCAGCTTGTCGAGCTCGACATCGGTCAGCTTCGCCCACGGGGTGATGAGCACTGGCTCGCCGTACTCGACGAACACCGGTGGATCGTGCACCTCGCGTGCGAACGTCGCCACCCCGTCGTCGATCTCGGTTCCAACGTAGATGTTCTTTCCGTCGCCCGATACGGCAATGGCGTAGGCCCCGTCGAGACCATCGATCCCGTCGCCATCCTGGTACATGGCCTGGAACGTGAGCGCGCCGCTGTCCGGATCGCGGCTGAACACGACCAACGAGTCGCCTCGCGCAGCCACAATATAGAGGCTCAAGCCGTCCGGGGAGACCACGATGTCGCTAACGTCGTCGAGTCCGCTGACGCCGTCCTGGCCATCAAACAGCGTCGTGACGTGGCTCAGGTCGCCGCACTCATCGCGCCTGAACACGACGATCGCATCGTCACCGGCGCCGGCGACGTAGACGTATCGGCCATCCGGGGAGACGGCTACGCAGCTCGCCTGGCCAAGGCCTTCGATTCCGTCATCGCCACCCTTCTGGAAACTGCCAGCAAAGACCGGCTCACCTTCCAACAGCTTGAACCAGGTGATGGCATTGCTCCCCCAGCTTGCGACATAAAGGTTGTTGCCGTCCGGGGAAATGGCGACGTCGCGGGCCGCGTCGAGGCCAGTTACGGCACCGTCGCCGTCACCGTGCTTGATGGCGCTTTTTAACTCAAGTCCGCCACCTTCCTGGACGGACAGGGCAACCAGCGCGTCGCCGGTGAAGGACACGGCATACACCATGTCCCCCGCTTCGGAAACCACCAGGGAGCGCACACCACCGAGCTCCGGCATGCTGATGAAGCTGTGGTACGCCAGCGCTCCCGTCTCGGTGTCACGCGTGAAGACCGAGACGGCGTTCTCGCCGGAGGCCGCCACATACACGTACTTTCCATCGGGCGAAACGATGACCTCGAAGGGCTGATTCAACCTGGGACCCTCCCCCTCCGGTCCACTCTGGAGGTGCCCCATGTAGGTGAGCTCGCCGGTCCCGGAATCCCGCTGGAACCATGCCACCGCATTGTCGTTGTGACCGGTGACATACACGTGCCGGCCGTCCGGAGAAACCGCGACGCCGCGGGCCGAATCCAGACCTTCCACATCGTTCTTGCCATCCTGGTGAACGCCCACGTAGTCGAGCGAACCGAGGCCGTCGTCCGAGC
>QGUX01000297.1 GCA_003242275.1 Pseudomonadota bacterium
TTTGACTTTCTCTTTCGCTTATTAGGTTGTTTCTTTTTTTTTTTTTTTTTTCAAGGAAAAGGCGGCCTAAGAGGTCCAGTACGGTCTCGGGGGCTCGGAGAAGTGTATAAGCGACAGAGCTCGGGCCGCTCGGTGCCGCCGACGTACTGCTGGCGGGTGAAGTCGCCGCTCATGATGGACAGCACCTGGGAGACGGCGCCTTCCTGGTCGGGACGCAGGGCGATGAACTTCCGCGCGGCATCGCTCAGGCCCTCCTCGTACGCGTTGGCGTTCTGCACGATCAGGCCGGCGATGCGGCCGGGATGGCGGACCGCCAGGCGGAAGCCCACCGGCCCGCCGAAGTCGAACATGTACAGCGCGCAGCGCGTGAGGCCGAGCACGTCGCAGAAGCGCCCCATGTAGTCCGCCAGGTGCTCGAAGGAATAGCGGAAACCGCCGCCGGCGCGCGAGGGCGCGGGCGCGTCGCTGTGGCCGAAGCCGGGATAGTCCGGCGCGATGAGCCGGAAGCGCGTCCCCAGCGCGTCCATCAGGCGGCGGAACTGGTGCGAGGCCGAGGGAAAGCCATGCAGCAGCAGCAGTGGCAGCGCGTGCCGCGGTCCGGTCTCGCGGTAGAAGATCTCCACGCCGTCGATGCGGACCGACCGGTGCTCGATGTGCGGCACCTGGATGTCGGGGGATTCCATCAGGCGGCCTCCCGGTAGCCGACGGTGAACCGGCGGCCGAGGTGCCGCGGCTGCTCCAGTTCGTCGATCATCGCCACCGCGTAGTCCGCCAGCGAGATGCGGCTGTTGCCTTGCCGGTCCGTGACCAGCGCATCGCTGCCGATGATGAAGCGGCCGGTGCGCGGTCCGGGCTCCAGGTGTGCAGCCGGGCTGAGCATGGTCCAGTCGAGCCCGCGGCCGCCCTCCCCGCGCAACAGCGCCAGCGCGTCGCGCGCGCCGCGTGCCGTCTCCAGCCACTGCGGGGGAAACTCCGGCGTGTCGACCAGCTGCACCCCGGGCGCGACCTCGAGGCTGCCGGCGCCACCCACCACCAGCAGCCGCTTCACGGCCGCCTGCCGGGTGGCCGCAACGATGGAGTGCATGCCGCGCATGCAGCAACCGTGGACGTCCGCCTGCCCATGGCCGCTGAAGGCGCTGACCACGGCCTCGTGGCCCTGCAGTGCTTCCGCCAGCGCCGCGGTCGCGAGCGCGTCGGCCTGGCGTACGGTCAGGCCCGGGCGCCTCTCCAGCCTGTGCGGCGTCCTCACCAGCGCGGTCACGCCAGCTCCGCCAGGACCTGTTCACGCGCACCACCCGGCGCGTGGCGCTGACCGCCGCGGGGCGCGCCCTGTTCGAGGAATGCGTGCCGCTGCTGCGGCGGCTCGACGGCTTCGCCGAGCAGCTGCGCGGCGGGCAGCAGCAGCTCGCGGGCTCGTTCAGGATCACCTCCACGGTGGAGGTCGCCTCCCAGTCGCTGGCGCGGGCCGTGGCCTCGTTCTCGACCCTGCACCCCGAGGTGCGCATCGAGGTCGTCACCAGCGACCGGCTGGTGGACCTCGTGAAGGAAGGCATCGACCTCGCCATCCGCATCGGATGGCTGCGGGACTCCTCGCTGCGCGCCACCCGGCTGGGCACCTTCGGGCAGCTGGTGCTGGGCTCCCCGGACTATCTCGCCCGTGCCGGCATTCCCGCGCGCCCGGAGGACCTGGCGCGCCACCCCTGGGTGGCGCTGACGCGCCTGCCCTCGCCGCTGACCTGGCGTTTCACCGGTCCCGGCGGCGAGCGGCGCACGGTGCGCGTGGAGGCCCGCCTGCGCGTGGACACGGGCGCCACCCTGCGCGCGCTGCTGGAAAGCGGTGCCGGCCTGTCGGTGGTGGACAGCCTGAGCTCGGCCGAGGCGCTGGCCTCCGGCCGCCTGCAGCGCGTGCTGGCGCGCTGGTCGCTGCCCGAGGGCGGCCTGTACGCCGTCCTTCCACCCGGCCGGCACACCCCGCCGGTGGTGCGCGCCTTCGTGGAGCACTATCGAGCCTTGGTCCGCCAGGCTTGAAATTCCTCCGGGCGTCCCCATCTCGCGCGGCCTGCGGCGGTGCCCACGGCCGGCCGCGGAACACCGCTCTCCTCCTGCTCCCGGTGCCTGGCACGCAGGGCAGAGGCTGGCCGTGCCCATCCCGTCATGCATGCCGTCCGATCCCGCGGACGAGGGCCGGCCCGTGGCTCGCCGCTGCCGAAAAGCGCAATGCGAGGAGGACCATCATGAGCACCAACCAGATCCTGTGCCCTGGCATGCGTGGCCCCTGGCAGGCGGAGTGCCGCTGAAGGGAGCGTGGCCATGCGTATTGCCCACATCGCCCCCCTCTATGAAGCCGTGCCACCGCGCCTGTACGGCGGAACCGAACGCATCGTGGCCTTCCTGGCCGATGCGCAGGTCGCGCTCGGCCACGACGTGACCGTGTTCGCCAGTGGCGACAGCCACACGCGTGCGCGCCTGGTGCCCTGCCGCGACCGGGCGCTGCGGCTCGACCCCGACCCGCTGAAGTCCGACACCGCCGCGCACCTGGCCATGCTGCACGAGGTGCGCCGGCGCGCCGGCGAGTTCGACCTGCTGCACTTCCACGTCGACCTGATCCACTTCCCGCTGTTCGAGGACATCGCGCACCGCACGCTGACCACGCTGCACGGCCGCCTCGACCTCGCGGGCCTGGCCGAGGCCTACCGGCGCTGGCCGAAGTTCCCGCTGGTGTCGATCTCGGAGCAGCAGCGCCAGCCGCTGCGCTTCGCCCGCTGGGTGGGCACCGTGCACCACGGCCTGCCCGGCGACCTGCTCGCACCACCCGCGTCCGCCTCCGGCGACTACCTGGCCTTCCTCGGCCGCATCTCGCCGGAGAAGCGTCCCGACCGCGCCATCGAGATCGCGCGCCGTGCCGGCATGCCGCTGAAGATGGCGGCCAAGGTGGACGCGGCCGACTCGGCCTACTACCGCGAGAAGATCAGGCCCATGCTCGACGGCGGCGGCGTGGAATTCATCGGCGAGATCGACGATGCGCAGAAGTCCGCCTTCCTCGGGCATGCCGCCGCGCTGCTCTTCCCCATCGACTGGCCCGAGCCCTTCGGGCTGGTGATGATCGAGGCCATGGCCTGTGGCACGCCGGTGATCGCCTGGGACTGCGGCTCGGTGCGCGAGGTGGTCGAACCCGGGGTGACCGGCTTCATCGTGAACAGCGAGCAGGAAGCCGTGGAGGCCGTCGGCCGCGCCCGCGAACTCGACCGTGCCGGCATCCGCCGCGTGTTCGAGCAGCGCTTTTCCGCCGGCACCATGGCGCGCGCCTACCTCGACCTGTACCACCGCCTGGTGAAACCCGGCGCCGCGGAGGCCGGAGAAGACACACCCATGCGCATGCGCAGGGCGTAGCCATGC
>QGUX01000063.1 GCA_003242275.1 Pseudomonadota bacterium
CACGTGATCAGTTTCTTGCGCCGCTCCGCCCAGGCGGCCAGCCGCGAGTGCAGCAGGTGGCCAACGACGAAGGGCAGCAGCAGCTGCACGACGACTTTCCATATTCCGCTGAGCGGAACGGCCGCGTCGCCCTGGGCCTGCAGCAGCGCGCCGGCCAGCAGCGGCGTGAGGAACACGCCGAGCAGGTTCGAAGCCGCGGCGGAGGCGACGCTGGCCGCCACGTTGCCCCGCGCCATCGAGGTGAACGCGATCGACATCTGCACCGTGGAGGGCAGCGCGCACA
Source organism: Pseudomonadota bacterium (assembly GCA_003242275.1). The sequence goes on from QGUX01000063.1 coordinate 284, forward strand.
GGAACAGCACGCCCGCCCAGAGCTGCGAGGGCAGCAGCGAGGGGAACAGCTTCACCAGAGCCAGGCCCAGCAGCGGGAACAGCAGGTAGGTGATGCCGAGGATCAGCAGGTGCAGTCGCCAGTGGGTGACCGCGGCGACCAGCTTCTCGCGCGCCAGCTTCACGCCGTGCATGAAGAACAGCAGCATGATGGCGGCCGTGGCGAGCTTGTTGACCACGTCCGCCGCGGCGCCGGAGGCCGGCCAGAACGTGGCCAGCAGCAGTGTCACCAGCACCGCCGGTATGAAGGGATCCGGCAGGAAACGATTCATCATCTATGCGGCGGCTGCGAATCCGGTCGCAACCCCGGCACTCCTCCACCTGTGAAGCGCGCGTCGTGCCCGCATGGGGAAACCTTGGCCGGCACCGCCGGCTCGCCGGCCGGGGCGGGCGAGCCGGCCATGGCGGCAGATCCGCTCGTGCTTTTGCGCGATTATCGCACGTGCTGCAAAATGGCGTAATGCATGCGCTTTCCGTGAGGGGTCTGGTCAAGACCTACAAGAACGGGGTCCAGGCCCTCAAGGGCATCGACCTCGACGTCGAGGAGGGCGATTTCTTCGCGCTGCTGGGCCCCAACGGGGCCGGCAAGACGACGCTGATCGGCATCGTCACCTCGCTGGTCAACAAGACCGCCGGGCAGGTGAGCGTGTTCGGGTACGACCTGGACCGCGACCTGGAGCGGGCCAAGAGCTGCATCGGCGTGGTGCCGCAGGAAATCAACTTCAACATGTTCGAGACGCCGGAGACCATCGTCATCAACCAGGCGGGGTTCTACGGCGTGGAGCGCTCGCTGGCGCGGGCGCGGGCCGAGAAGTACCTGAAGCAGCTGCACCTGTGGGACAAGCGCAAGGGCATGGCCCGGGCGCTGTCCGGCGGCATGAAGCGCCGGCTGATGATCGCCCGCGCGCTGATGCACGAGCCGAAGCTGCTGATCCTGGACGAGCCCACGGCGGGGGTGGACATCGAGATCCGCCGCTCGATGTGGGACTTCCTGCGCGAGATCAACCGCCAGGGCACCACCATCATCCTGACCACGCATTACCTCGAGGAGGCGGAGAACCTCTGCCGCCACATCGCCATCATCGACAAGGGCGGCATCGTCGAGCGCGACCGGATGAGCAACCTGCTGCGCAAGCTCCAGACCGAGAGCTTCCTGCTGACCCTGCGCGATCCCGTGGCCGCGGCGCCGGAGCTGCCGGGCTACGGGCCGGTCAGGCTGGTCGACGACCACACCCTGGAAGTCGAGGTTTCCAAGGAGCAGAACCTGAACGACATCTTCGCGCGCCTGTCGGCCGGCGGCATCGAGGTGATCTCGATGCGCAACAAGGTCAATCGCCTGGAAGAGCTGTTCATGCGGCTGGTGGAGAACCGCTCATGAGCGCGCCGGAGATGTCCATGTCGGCGGTGCGCGCCACGGGCTTCCGCACCATCGTCATCCGCGAGTTCGGGCGCATCATCCGCATCTGGGGCCAGACGCTGGTGCCCTCGGCGGTGACCACCACGCTGTACTTCGTGATCTTCGGCAGCCTGGTGGGCCGGCGCATCGGCGAGATGGGCGGGGTGGACTACCTGGCCTACATCGCGCCCGGCCTGATCATGATGGCGGTGATCACCAATTCCTACGGCAACGTGGTGTCCTCGTTCTTCGGCGCCAAGTTCGGCAAGCACATCGAGGAGCTGCTGGTCTCGCCGCTGCCCAACTGGGTGATCATCGCCGGTTACGTCTGCGGCGGCCTGATGCGGGGCATGATGGTGGGGCTGGTGGTGACCACGGTGGCGCTGGTGTTCACCGGGCTGCACGCCCACCACCTGCAGGTGCACAACGTGTTCGTGGTCTTCGCCGCGGCTGTGCTCACTTCCATCGTGTTCTCGCTGGGCGGCATGATCAACGCGGTGTTCGCCAAGAACTTCGACCACGTCAACTGGATCCCGAACTTCGTGCTGACGCCGCTGACCTACTTCGGTGGGGTGTTCTATTCCATCGACCTGCTGCCCGAATGGGCGCGGCAGGTATCGATGGCCAACCCCATCCTGCACATGGTCAACGCCTTCCGCTACGGCTTTCTCGGCACCAGCGACGTGAGCGTGCCGGGGGCGTTCGCGATCATGATCGGCTGCGCCCTCGCGCTGTACGTGTGGGTGCAGGTGCTGCTGGACCGGGGAACGGGCATCCGTGACTGAGGACAAGTTCATCCAGCGGCTGTATGCCGCGGCGCGCCGCAACGACTCGCTGGTGTGCGTGGGGCTGGACCCGGAGCCGGAGAAGTTCCCGCAGCACATCCGCGCGCTGCCGCAGGCGGTGTTCGAGTTCAACTGCCGCATCATCGACGCCACGGCGGAGTACGCCTGCTGCTTCAAGCCGCAGTTCGCGCACTACGCGGCGCTGGGCGCCGAGGACCAGCTGCTGGCGACGATCCGCTACATCCACGGGAAGTACCCGCACCTGCCGGTGATCCTGGATTCCAAGCGCGGCGACATCGGCAGCACCGCGGCCAGGTACGCCGAGGAATCCTTCGTCCGCTACGAGGCCGACGCGGTGACGGTGAACCCGTACCTGGGCTTCGATTCGGTGGAACCCTTCCTCAAGTGGAAGGACCGCGGCGTGATCCTGCTGTGCCGCACGTCCAATCCGGGCGCGCGCGACTTCCAGGACCTCGTCAGCGGCGGCCGCACGCTGTACATGCACGTGGCCGAGCGCGTGGCGGGCGAGTGGAACGCCGACGGGCAGTGCATGCTGGTGATCGGCGCCACCTATCCGAAGGAGCTGGCCGAGGTGAGGGCCCGCGTGGGTGAGGTGCCCTTCCTCGTGCCCGGCGTGGGGGCGCAGGGCGGCGACGTGGCCGCGGCGGTGCGCGCCGGCCGCACCGCCGACGGGCTGGGCATGGTGCTGAATTCCTCGCGCGGCATCCTCTATGCCGGCGGCGGCGAGGGTTTCGCCGAGGCGGCGCGCGAGGCCGCGCGCAGGCTGCGCGACGAGATCAACCAGTACCGCTGATTCACTCGCGGGTGAGGTTCACTTCCACGGTGACGTGCCGCAGCTGCGGCAGGTCCCTCAGCGCCTCGCGATAGGCGTCGGGCGTCTGCAGCCGCCGGCCGCGCAGCGTGGCCAGCAGGCCGTACTGGTCGGGACCGAGGCGCCACACGTGCAGGTCGGTGACGAGCCCGTCCTCGGTGGCGCGCTGCAGTCGCTCGCGCGCGGCGCTCTCCAGCGCGCTGTCGTCGTGCGAGTCGAGCAGGCTGCGGCCGGCCTGGCGCGCCAGCCCGACGGCCCACTTCAGGATGATGGCGGCGCCGATCAGGCCCACGACCGCATCCATCCAGATCCAGCCGAACCACCGGCCGGCCAGCAGGCCGGCGATGGCCAGCACCGAGGTGAGCGCGTCGGTGAGCACGTGCACGTAGGCGGCGCGCAGGTTGGTGTCCTGTCCGGCGGCGGCCGGGGAAGCCGCAGGGGCGCGGTCGTGCCCGTGCGCGTGTCCGTGGCCCCCCTGGGGGTCATGGTCGTGGTCATGCCCGTGCGATCCACCGGCCAGCAGCCACGCCGAGACGAGGTTCACGACCAGTCCCACCACCGCGATGACCGTGGCCTGGGTGAAATCGATGCCGCGCGGTTCCACCAGCCGGCCAATGGACTCGGCCGCGATCAGCACTGCCACGATCGCCAGCGACACCGCGCTGCCGAAGCCGGCCAGCTCGCCCACCTTGCCCGTGCCGAAGGAAAAACGCGGATCATCGGCGTGCAGGCGCGCATAGCGGTAGGCCAGCGTGGCCACGCCCAGCGCCGCGGCATGCGTGGCCATGTGCCAGCCATCGGCCGCCAGCGCCATCGAGCCGTACCAGTAGCCGCCGGCGATCTCGGCCACCATGGTCACCAGCGTCAGCACCACCACCCAGCGCGTGCGCGCTTCGAAACGGTCGTGGTGGATGCCGAGCCAGGAGCGGGGGCAGGCCGCGGGATCGCTGGATTCGCGTGACATGGCCTTCCTATTCTGCACCCCGCGTCGCGGCCGTCACACGGCGGCGCCCCGCATGGCCGCGGTGCGCGGCCGGTGGCATGAAACGGCGCACGGGCGCGGCGCCAGGGGCTGCAAGGCGCGCCCGTTTCGACCATCATGCGGCACGTGAAGGCTCCGTTCGTGCCCGCCTGGCCCTGGCGCCATCCCCACTTCCAGTCCGTCCTGCCCTCGCTGCTGCCGCACTTCCGGCTGCGGCGGCGCGCGGCCGCGATGCTGGCGGCGAGCCGCGAGCTGGTCCTCGACTGCGGCGAGGGCGTGCGCCTGCAGGCCTGGCATGCGCGGCCGGAAGGGCGCGCCACGGGTTCGGCCATCCTGCTGCATGGCTGGGAGGGCAGCGCGGATTCCTACTACGTGGTGGCGCTGGCCGCGCGGCTGTTCGGCGCCGGCGTGGAGGTGGTGCGGCTGAACCTGCGCGACCATGGCGACACGCACCACCTGAACGAGGACATCTTCCATTCCTGCCGCCTGGCGGAGGTGGTGGGTGCGGTGGGCGCGCTGGCGCCCCGTCTGGCCGCGCCGCCGTGGCTGGTGGGTTTCTCGCTGGGTGGCAACTTCATGCTGCGCGTCGCCGCCTCGGAGCGTCCGCCCGCGTCGCAGCTCGCCAAGGTGGTGGCCATCTCGCCGGTACTGCATCCGGAGAGCGCCATGCTGGCGATGGAGCAGGGCTGGCGCGTCTACCACGACTACTTCGTGCGCAAGTGGAGCCGCTCGCTGCGCAGGAAGCGCGAGCTGTGGCCGCGCCTGGCCATCGACGAGGGGTTCTTCGCCCTGCGGAGCCTGAGGAAGATGACGGCGGTGATGGTCGAGCGGCACACGGACTTCGCCGACCTGGCGGCCTACCTGGACGGCTATGCCATCACGGGCCCGCGCCTGGCCACACTGCGCGCCCCGGCGGTGATCCTGGCGGCGCTGGACGACCCCATCATCCCCGCCGGCGACCTCGGGCGGCTGGCGAGGACGCCGCACCTGAAGGTGGTCACGGTGCCACACGGCGGCCACATGGGCTTCCTGCGCCACCCCAGGCGCGAGTCCTGGGTGAACGACTTCGTGATGGCGGAACTGGGGCTGGCGGAAGCCGGGCCGGCGCGCGCTGCCAGCCCCGCGAGCTGAATCAACGCTTGCGCTTTTCCTCGAAGCGGACCACTTCGGCGCCGCTGGTGACCTGGATCTCGCCCTCGATCACCGCGCCGTTGGCGATGGCCAGCGACTTGGCCGTGACGCTGCCCTTGATCACGGCCTGGGCGCCGACCTCCACCGGCCCGGTGCACTCGATGCTGCCGGTGAGGGCGCCGGCGATCACGGCCGAGCCGGCGCGGATCTGGCCCTCCCAGTGGGCGTCGCGGGCGATCTGCAGCGTGCCGCCGATGTCGCCGTCGCCGCGCACGTTGCCGGAGAGCAGCACCGAGCCCGGGGCGATCAGGTCGCCGCGGAAGCTCACGCCGGTGCCGATGATGGTGGGGGGACCGCTGCCGCGGTCCGCGAGCCGTCGATGGGGGGCGGTGTCTTCAGTACTGCTGCTCATGCCGGCAGTGTGCCGGCGGCCCCGCCGGCGCCGCCGTGAAGCAGGCCGACTTTCTTGACATAGCCTGTCCGGCGGACCCGTGGACGCCCGCGGGCGGGGCTGGACTGCACTTCGGGGGTGCACCGGGGGCCGGAACGGGGGGCTCCGCGACGCCGCGTTGCGTCGGCAGAATCTCCCGGAAGCCCCTCTGGGCGGGGTCGGGAGGAGGGCCGCCCCCGAAAGCCGGCCGGATGGAGTTGGCACGGGCCTTGCTTGATACACACCGGGACGAAGACAAGTCGCCCCAACGCGAAGCGCCAGAACCCCCCCGTTGGTCTTCGCTTTCCTCATGCGCCGCAGAGGACCTCCCTGCGGCGCTTTTTTTCGCCTCCGCCCCGGCGGGCGGATCAGGTCACTCGCACAGGCTCTCGAGCATGCCCTGGGCCACCGGCGAGAGGCGCTTTTTCGCCAGCTCCCGGGCCTTGGGGGCGTCGATGATGTGCTCCAGCGGCCCGGTGACCAGCATGCCGCGCACCGACGGATGCCGCGCCGAGATGCGCGCCATCTTGTTCAGCACGGTGAAACCGCGGTTGATCTTCTGCCGGGGAGCCCGGTTCTGCTCGATCGAGCGGGCCAGGTACTGGCCGAACCGGCTGTAGAGGAAATAATCGTCGTTGCCCACGTGGAAACGGGCTTCGGCGAAAAAGTCGGGAAAGTTCTTCTCGAGATACTGAGTGACACTCAGCAAGCGGGGTCCAGGATCGTCGTTCTGGGACGCTTTGCGGGTCTTCATCTAAGTCGCCACACCTCCGGGGGTCCTGACAACCATTTCTGGGCGTCACGGGCGGCACCACACCCCGCAACGCGGCGCGGACTGTAGGGCTTATGGCCCCCCAATGCAATAGCTTGTAAGGCCTTGGTATTTCATGAGGGGGGCCGGGGTGGGTATGATTGCCTGCCAAGGTTCCCCGGGGGGCGGCTGTCGCCTGCCCCTCCATGCCGGCCCAAGTAGTCCGGCTCCCCCTTGGCAAGTGTGATCGCAGGTCGCTCGCGGCAGGCCCGAAGGCAATTGCCCAAGCCATGGCCCGTGCCTGCCAGATACGTGTTTGAGACGAAGGACAGCGGCATGAGCAGTGAACATCAGGGCCTCTACCGGGAGGCCTTCGAAAAGGACAGCTGCGGCTTCGGGCTGATCGCCAACCTGGACGATCAGCCCAGCCATTGGCTCGTGAAGACGGCCATCACCTCGCTGGGCCGCCTCACCCACCGTGGCGCAATCGCGGCTGACGGCAAGACGGGTGACGGCTGCGGGCTGCTGCTGAAGAAACCCGATAAGTTCCTGCGCGCGGCGGCGAAGGAGGCCGGCATCCGCCTCTCGCGCCTGTTTGCCGCGGGCAATGTGTTCCTGTCGCAGGATGCGGCCGTGGCCGAGGCGGCGCGCGCCGAGCTCGCGGCGCAGCTTGCGCGCGAGGGCGTCGAGCTCGCCGGCTGGCGGCAGGTGCCGGTCGACCCATCGGCCTGCGGCGCCGAGGCGCTGAAGACCCTGCCTTCGATCTGGCAGGTGTTCGTCAACGCGCCGGCCGACCTCGAGGACGAGGCCGAGTTCAACCGCAAGCTGTTCATGGCGCGGCGGCGCACCGAGATCGCGCGCGAGAAGGCGGGCGACGAGGTGTTCTACGTGCCGAGCCTGTCGGCCAGCACCATCGTCTACAAGGGCATGGTGATGCCCTCGCACCTGGCCGAGTTCTACCCGGACCTGGCCGACCCGCGCGTGGAGGCCTCGGTGGTGGTGTTCCACCAGCGCTTCTCCACCAACACGCTGCCGCAGTGGCGGCTGGCGCATCCCTACCGCTACCTGGCGCACAACGGCGAGATCAACACCATCGAGGCCAACCGCTGCTGGGCGGTGGCCCGCGGGCCGGTGCTGAAGACGCCGCTGCTGCCGGACCTGCACGACATCCTGCCGCTGGTCAGCCTGCACGGCTCGGATTCGCAGAGCCTCGACAACATGCTCGAGGTGTACCTGATGGGCGGGTTCGACCCCATGCACGCGATGCGGCTGCTGATGCCGCCGGCCTGGGAGAACGTCGACGGCATCGACCCGGACCTCAAGGCCTACTACGAGTTCTACACGCCGCACCTGGAGCCCTGGGACGGCCCGGCGGCGGTGGTGCTCACCGACGGCCGCTACGCCTGCTGCGCGCTGGACAGGAACGGCCTGCGCCCGGCGCGCTTCGTGATCACGAAGGACCGGCACCTGACCATCGCGTCTGAGATCGGCGTATGGGACTACCGGCCCGAGGACGTGGTGCGCAAGGGCCGCATGGGCCCGGGCCAGATGCTGTGCCTGGACCTTTCCACGGGCACGCTGTACGAGAACGAGGACATCAACAACCTCCTGAAGAACCGCCACCCGTACAAGTCGTGGCTGAAGAAGGGGGTGAAGTACCTCGAGTCCGACCTGATCGACCCGTCGCTGGCCGCCGAGCCCTTCGACAAGAGGAAGCTCGCGATCTACCGCAAGATGTTCAACATCACCAACGAGGAGCGCGAGGAGATCATCCGCGTGCTCGCGCGGGACGAGAGCGAGGCGGTGGGCTCGATGGGCGACGACACGCCGGTGGCGGTGCTGTCGCAGCAGATCCGCAGCCTGTACGACTTCTTCCGCCAGCAGTTCGCGCAGGTGACCAACCCGCCGATCGACCCGCTGCGCGAGACCATCGTGATGTCGCTGCAGACCGAGATCGGGCCGGAATGCAACGTGTTCCAGCCGCAGGCGGCGCACGCCGAGCAGATCGTGCTGAACTCGCCGGTGCTGTCGCAGCGCAAGCTCCGGCAGATCATGGCGATGGGCGATGCGGGCGTGCCCAATGCCTTCATCGACCTGCAGTACGACCCGGCCGAGGGCCTGAAGAACGCGCTGCTGCGCATCTGCCGCGAGGCCGAGGAGGCCGTGCGCGGCGGCGCCGTCGTGGTGCTGCTGTCCGACCGCTACCTGGTGCGCGAGAAGATCCCCATGCACGCGCTGCTGGCCACCGGCGCCGTGCACCACCACCTGGTGCGGCTGGGCCTGCGCTGCCGCTGCAACATCCTGGTGGAGACCGGCACGGCGCGCGACCCGCACCACTTCGCCTGCCTGATCGGCTACGGCGCCACGGCCGTGTACCCGTACATGGCCTACCAGGCGCTGTACGACATGATGAGGAAGGGCGAGGTGGCGGTGGCCCGCGGCGAGCGCATCGAGCTCGGCCGGCGCTACCGCAAGGCGGTGTGCAAGGGCCTGCTGAAGATCATCTCGAAGATGGGCATCTCGACCATCGTGTCCTACCGCGGCGGCCAGCTGTTCGAGATCATCGGCCTTGACCCTGAAGTGGTGGAGCTGTGCTTCCGCGGCACGCAGAACCGCATCAAGGGCGCCACCTTCGAGGACCTGCAGGAAGACCAGATGCTGCTGGCGAAGGCGGCCTGGAACGACATGGTGCCGGTGTCGCAGGGCGGCCTGCTGAAGTTCGTGCACGGCGGCGAGTACCACATGTACAACCCCGACGTGGTCGCGACGCTGCAGGCGGCGGTGATGACCGGCGACTACGGCCAGTACCAGCAGTTCGCGAGGCTGGTGAACGACCGGCCGGTGTCGACGCTGCGCGACCTGCTGAAGATCAGGCCGGTGGGCCCGGCCATCCCGGTGGAGGAGGTGGAGCCCGAGGAGGAAATCCTCAAGCGCTTCGACTCGGCCGGCATGTCCCTGGGCGCGCTCTCGCCCGAGGCGCACGAGGCGCTGGCCATCGCGATGAACCGGCTCGGCGCGCGCTCGAACTCGGGCGAGGGCGGCGAGGACCCGGAGCGCTACGGCACCGAGAAGAACTCGAAGATCAAGCAGATCGCCTCGGGCCGCTTCGGCGTCACGCCGCACTACCTGGTCAATGCCGAGGTGCTGCAGATCAAGATCGCGCAGGGCGCCAAGCCCGGCGAGGGCGGCCAGCTGCCCGGCGACAAGGTCAACGAGACCATCGCCAGGCTGCGCTTCGCGCGGCCGGGCGTGGGCCTGATCTCGCCGCCGCCGCACCATGACATCTACTCCATCGAGGACCTGGCGCAGCTGATCTTCGACCTCAAGCAGGTCAACCCGGATGCGCTGGTGTCGGTGAAGCTGGTGGCCGAGCCGGGCGTGGGCACCATCGCGGCCGGCGTGGCCAAGGCCTACGCCGACCTGATCACCATCTCCGGCCACGACGGCGGCACGGGCGCGAGCCCGATCACCTCGATCAAGTACGCCGGTTCGCCGTTCGAGCTGGGCCTGGCCGAGACGCACCAGACCCTGCGCCGCAACGACATGCGCCACCTGGTGCGCCTGCAGGCCGACGGCGGCCTGAAGACCGGCCTGGACGTGGTCAAGGCCGCGCTGCTGGGTGCGGAGAGCTTCGGCTTCGGCACGGCGCCGATGGTGGCGCTGGGCTGCAAGTACCTGCGCATCTGCCACCTGAACAACTGCGCCACCGGCGTGGCCACGCAGCACGAGGTGCTGCGCGAGAAGTACTTCATCGGCCTGCCCGAGATGGTGATCAACTACTTCCGCTTCCTGGCGCGCGAGGTGCGCGAGATCCTGGCCTCGCTGGGCGCGCGCAGCCTGGCGGAGCTGATCGGCCGCACCGAGTACCTGCAGCCGGTCGAGGGGCAGACGAAGAAGCAGCGGCGCCTGGACCTCTCGCCGCTGCTGGTGGCCGAGGGCGTGGACCCGGCCGCGCCGCAGTTCTGCACCGAGCCGAAGAACCCGCCCTTCGACAGGGGCGAGCTGGCCGAGCGCATGGTCGCCGACGTCCGCGAGGCGATCGAGAAGGGCACCGGCGGCGAGTGGCACTACGAGGTGAAGAACTTCAACCGCTCGATCGGCGCGCGCATCTCGGGCGAGATCGCGCGGCGCTGGGGCAACTACGGCATGGAGGACCGGCCGATCACGCTGCGCCTCACCGGCTCGGTGGGCCAGAGCTTCGGCGTGTGGAACGCCGGCGGCCTCCACATGATCCTCGAGGGTGACGCCAACGACTACGTCGGCAAGGGCATGGCCGCGGGCAAGCTGGTGCTCAAGCCGCCGCGCGGCTCCACCTTCGTGGCCAGGAACACGCCCATCATGGGCAATACCTGCCTGTACGGCGCCACCGGCGGCGAGCTGTACGCGGCCGGCCAGGCCGGCGAGCGCTTCGCCGTGCGCAACTCCGGCGCCATCGCGGTGGTGGAGGGTGCGGGCGACCACTGCTGCGAGTACATGACCGGCGGCGTGGTGTGCGTGCTGGGCCCGACCGGCTACAACTTCGGCGCCGGCTTCACCGGCGGCTTCGCCTATGTGCTGGACCTGGATCGCAGCTTCGTGGACCGCTACAACCACGAGCTGATCGACATCCATCGCCTGAACGTCGAGCGCATGCACATCCAGGCGCAGCACCTGCTGCAGCTCATCAGGCGCCACGTGGAAGAGACCGGCAGCGAGTGGGGCGAGGAACTCCTGAGGGACTTCCGCACCTACCTGAGCCGCTTCTGGCTGGTGAAGCCGAAGGCGGCCTCGCTGGAATCGTTGATCGAGAACCTGAGCAGAGCGGCGTAATTCGATGGCTGGAGCGAAGATCGACAAGACCCTGCAGTTCCTGGAAGTTCCGAGGACCGATCCGGAGAAACTGCCCATCGAGGTGCGCAGGAGCGAGTTCCGCGAGATCTACCGGCAGTTCGACGCCGCGGGCGCCGCGCAGCAGGCCGGGCGCTGCCTGGCCTGCGGCAACCCGTTCTGCGAGTGGAAGTGCCCGGTGCACAACTACATCCCGAACTGGCTCAAGCTCATCAACGAGGGCAAGCTGTTCGAGGCCGCGGAGCTCTCGCACCAGACCAACTCGCTGCCGGAGATGTGCGGGCGCATCTGCCCGCAGGACCGGCTGTGCGAGGGCGCCTGCACGCTCAACGACGGCCTGGGCGCGGTGACCATCGGCGCCATCGAGAAGTACATCTCCGACGAGGCCTTCAAGGCCGGCTGGCGCCCGGACATGTCCGGCGTGGTGCCCACGGGCAGGCGCGTGGCCATCGTCGGCGCGGGCCCGGCGGGCCTGGGCTGCGCCGACATCCTGGTGCGCAACGGCGTGACGCCGGTGGTATACGACAAGTACCCGCGCATCGGCGGCCTGCTGACCTTCGGCATCCCGCCCTTCAAGCTCGAGAAGGAAGTGGTGGAGAACCGCCGCCAGGTGATGGAGGAGATGGGCGTGGAGTTCCGCCTCGGCGTCGAGGTGGGCAAGGACGTGTCCTTCGAGGAGCTGCTGGCCGAATACGACGCCGTGTTCCTCGGCATGGGCACCTACAAGTACGTGAAGGGCGGGTTCCCCGGCGAGGACCTGCCGGGCGTGTACGAGGCGCTGCCCTACCTGGTGTCCAACATCCGCCACGAGCTGGGCCTGGTGGGCGATGACGGGTTCATCAACCTCAAGGGCAAGCGCGTGGTGGTGCTGGGCGGCGGCGACACGGGCATGGACTGCAACCGCACGGCGATCCGCCAGGGCGCGGTGTCGGTGACCTGCACCTACCGCCGCGACGCGGACAACATGCCGGGCTCGCGCCGCGACTACAAGAACAGCGTCGAGGAGGGCGTGACCTTCCTGTTCAACCGCCAGCCCATCGAGATCATCGGCAACGGCAAGGTCGAGGGCGTGCGCGTGGTCGAGACGCGGCTGGGCGCGCCGGATGCGCGCGGCCGCCGCCGCCCGGAGAACGTGCCGGGCACCGAGCAGGTGATCCCGGCCGATGCGGTGGTGATCGCGTTCGGCTTCCAGCCCAGCCCGGCGCCGTGGTTCGAGAAGCACGGCATCGAGTTGCACCCGAACGGCCGCGTGCGCGTGTCGGCCGACCGGGTGACGCCGTTCCAGACCACCAACCCGAAGGTGTTCGCGGGCGGTGACATGGTGCGCGGCTCCGACCTGGTGGTGACCGCGGTGTTCGAGGGACGCGAGGCGGCCAAGGGCATCCTCGGGTATCTCGGCCTGAACTGAGCCGGACGGGACGGCCGGGTGATGGCCCGGCCGTCAGTTGTCGCGGTCGTCCATTCTGGGAGAATCATGGCGGTCTTGCAGGGAGGATCCGCCATGTCCATCACGCTCTACCACCACCCCTACAGCCGCGCGCGCTCCGTCCTGTGGATGCTGGAGGAGATCGGGCTAGCCTACGAGCTGCGCTGGGTGGACATCATGGCCGGCGAGCAGAAGTCGCCGGAGTTCCTGAAGCTCAATCCCATGGGCAAGCTGCCGGTGCTGGTGGACGGCGAGGCCGTGGCCAGCGAGGTGGCGGCGATCGCGATCTACCTCGGCGACCGCTACTCCCCGGGCCAGCTCGCGCCGGCGCTGGACGACCCGGCCCGCGCGCACTACCTGCGCTGCGCCTTCTTCTCGCCCTCGGTGATCGAGCCCGCGGCGGCCGCGCGCGCCTCGGGCGGCCAGTTCAATCCCACCTCGGTGGGCTGGGGGACCTACGAATCCATGCTCGATGCCACGGAAAGGCTGGTCGGCGCCGGACCGTGGCTGCTCGGCGGGCGCTTCACGATGGCGGACATCATCCTTGGCGGCACGCTGCGCTTCATGCTGAACTTCAGGATGATCGATGCACGCCCCGCATTCACGGAGTACGTGAAGCGGCTGGAGGCGCGGCCGGCGCTGCAGCGCGCGGAGCAGCGCAATGCCGAGGTGGCGGCGGCGCACGGCCTGAAGTGACGCCCGGCGGAGGCCGCGCCGCCTGCGGGACGTGGCCTTCCGGCGCGGCCACCGGCCCGCTCGCGTAGAATCCCCGCTCCATTCGGACATTCCTGCGCCCATGACCCAGACATTCACCAAGACCCCCGGCTGGCTCGACTGGTACCAGAACCCTTCGAAGCCGCAGTTCAAGCTGCCGCCCGGCGCGGTGGACGCGCACTGCCATGTGTTCGGCCCCGGCGACAAGTTCCCCTATGCGCCCGAGCGCAAGTACACGCCCTGCGATGCCTCCAAGGAGCAGCTGTTCGCGCTGCGCGACCACCTGGGCTTCGCGCGCAACGTGATCGTGCAGGCCACCTGCCACGGCGCCGACAACCGCGCCATGGTCGATGCCTGCCTGTCCTCCAGCGGCAAGGCGCGCGGCGTGGCCACGGTGCGCCGCTCGGTCACCGACGAGGAGCTGAAGGCATTGCACGAGGCCGGCGTGCGCGGCGTGCGCTTCAACTTCGTCAAGCGCCTGGTGGATTTCACCCCGCGCGACGAGCTGATGGAGATCGCCGGGCGCATCTCGAAGCTGGGCTGGCACGTGGTGATTTACTTCGAGGCGCAGGACCTGCCCGAGCTGTGGGACTTCTTCACCTCGCTGCCCACCATCGTGGTGGTGGACCACATGGGCCGCCCGAACGTGGACAAGCCCATCGACGGGCCGGAGTTCCAGCTGTTCCTGAAGTTCATGCGCGAGCAT
>QGUX01000064.1 GCA_003242275.1 Pseudomonadota bacterium
GCCGGTGTTGCCGGTGCGCTCGGGCGTGCGGCCGGTAACGAGGTAGGGCACCATCGCCGAGGCCATGAAGGCCACGGAAGCGTCGAACATGGCCACGTCGATGTAGTCGCCTTCGCCGGTGCGCTCGCGGCGGAACAGCGCGGCCAGGATGGCGAAGGCCGCGGTCTGTCCCGTGAGCGTGTCGACCACCGGGAAGCCCACGCGCATCGGCGGCGCGTCGGGGTCGCCGCCCAGGCTCATCATGCCGCTGGTGGCCTGCACGATGTTGTCGATGGCGGGCCAGTTGCGGCGCGGGCCGGCCTGGCCGTAGCCCGACACCGAGCAATAGACCAGCTTCGGGTTCAGCTCCCGCGCCTGGTCGTAGCCCAGTCCCAGCCGCTGCATCACGCCGGGGCGGAAGTTCTCGACCAGCACGTCGCAGCGGGCGATGAGCCGGCGCGCCACCTCCAGGTCGCCGGCATCCTTCAGGTCCAGCACGATCGACTTCTTGCCGGCGTTGACGGCGATGAATGCCGGCGCCATGCCGTCGTAGCGGCGGTCGGCGCCGTAGTAGCGCATGGCGTCGCCGCGGTCCGGCGATTCCACCTTGATCACTTCCGCGCCGAGCAGGCGCAGCAGGTGGGTGGCATAGGGCCCGGCCATCACATGGCTGAAGTCCGCGACCCGGATCCCTTCAAGGGCTGGTTTCATCAAAAATCCTCGCGACAGTTCACTTCGCCGCCGGCGCCGATGCTGGCGCGGGCCACGCGCCAGGAGCGCTCGCCGTCGATGCCGTAGCGCTGCAGCGCGCCGGCGTTGCGGCGCGCTTCCCGCAGGTAGATCTCGTCGAAGCGGCGCTGGTCGTCCTCGCCGATGACGGTGCGGGTCACGCCGTGCTGCTGGGCCAGCTTCCAGCCCTCGTCCAGGGCCTTCATGTTCTCCTCGGCCAGCGCGGCTTCCCACACGGAGACGGATTCGCGCAGCACGGCGCGATGCGCCTCGCTGAGCGAGCGCCAGCGCCGCCCGCCCATGGCCCGCGCGGGGTAGGCGCCGCGCGGGATGCGCAGGCTGGCATAGTACTTCGCCACCTCGGCCAGGTGCAGTGCCCTGAAGGTGTCCGTCGGCGCCACCACGCCGTCGATCACGCCCTTGGCCAGCGCGGAGTACACCTCGCCCATGGGCACGTTGATGGGATCGGCGCCCAGCTCGCGCAGCACGGGCAGCAGTTCGGTCGGGACGCGGATGCGCAGCCCGCGCAGGTCGGAAAGGGCATGGATGGGCTTCTCGCGCGTGATGATGCCCGGCAGGCTGCCGCCCTGCACGGCCAGCACTTCCAGGCCCTCCAGCTCGCGCGCGAACTGCGGCTCGTGCGCGGCCAGGCAGCGGTACAGCGCCACCTGCTCGGGTATGCCGCCGATGCCGGCATAGAAGCCGGACTGGATGCGGATCAGGTGCGCGCCGCCCTTCACGTAGATGGGCGTGATCAGGCCGATGTCCACCACGCCGTGGCGCAGTTCCAGCATCGAGTGCTCGGTGGACAGCAGTGCGCCCGACCACACCGGGCGGATGCGCAGCGTGCCGCCGGAGCGCTCTTCCACCCAGGCCATCCAGCGCAGGTCGGCGCGGCTGAAGGGATGCGCGGGGCTGTACGGCGTGGCGTACACCAGTTCGGTGACGCCCTCGGCCGCGGGCCGGCCGCAGGCGGCGAGGCCCGCGGCCATGGCCAGCAGCAGCGGCAGCAGCGCGCGTCTCACGCACCCACCTCGCGCCGCAGGAACTTCGCCACCTGCGCCACTGCCTCGTCGCGGCTCCAGTTCTTCGCGTCGACCATGTCCGCATCCAGCATCAGCACCGGCACGCCCGCGGCCTCGAGCGCCGCGCGCGTGAGCAGCGTGCCGGACTGCGACAGGCGGTTGTCGCGCGGCACCAGCATCACCGCGGCGTCGATGCCGCAGCGGTCGGCCTCGTGCACCATCCATTCGCACATCCACGGCGGCAGGTGCAGCACCTCGTTCATCGAGCAGATGCGGCTGGCCAGGGCCTCCAGCGGCTGGCCCTTCACGTCGCGGATGTACTGCGCGCCGGCGAAGGGCAGGTACATGGACCAGACGAACACCGCGCCGAGCTGGTTCTCCAGCGCCTGGTAGAACGAAGTGTCGTGCCACAGCCCGGCGCCGATCCACATCAGCCGCAGCCGCTCGTAGCTGGCCACGCCATGGCCGGCCTCCACGCGCGCGCGCACCTCGTCGCG
This sequence comes from Pseudomonadota bacterium, assembly GCA_003242275.1. Next base: position 2,231 of record QGUX01000064.1, read on the forward strand.
GAAGCGCCGCGCATGCGCCACGGCCCAGTCGGTGCCGCGATGCCACTGCGGGATCATGGTGTTGGGCATCTGGTCGACGATGGACACGGGGCAGGGGCGGGCGCTGCCCACCAGCGCCGCGGCCTCGGCGAGGCAGGTCTCCTGCTCGTTGATCCGCTCCATCAGGTGCGCGAGGCGCTCCATGCTGAAGCGGCGGCCGGTCTTCTCCTCGAGCACGCCGATCAGCTCCTTCAGCTCGGCGGTCATCAGCGCGATGCGCCCAGCGCCGTACACCTCCTCCCAGTGGCTGCGGCCGTGGCGGTACCACTCCGGCAGGCTCCGCTCCCAGGCGGGCGCCTCCATGGGAAAGAAATCGGTGCCCAGCGCCGCCGCCCACTGCGAGAACACCTGCTGGATGCAGTCGCAGGTCAGCCGCGCCACCAGCAGCGTGGGACGCGGCATGCCGCCCCAGGGCGCGGTGGCGGGATCGTCGGCCAGCGTGCAGGCCAGCCCCAGCGAGCAGTAGCTGCAGCGGTTCGAGGGAAAGCCCAGCGTGTCGAGTACGTCGAAGTAGCGCCGGCCGAGGCGCTTGGCCGAGATGTAGGCCGACCACCACTGGTTGGACACCATGGGGATGTCCATGGCGTGGAAGATCTCGTGCGGCGTGTCGGCCTGCGCGATCACGAAGGGCTCGCCGCGATCCACCACGCGCTCGCGCAGCGTGGCGACGAAGTCCTTCTGGAACCCGGTGGCGGCGGCGGTGCAGGCGAGGTCCTTGCGGGCCGCGCCGGGGGGGCGGGCAGTCATTTCAGCGCTCCTGCCGCGACCAGGGCGGCATAACGTTCCTCGTCCAGGCCGGCAATGGACAATGCCACCTCGCGGCCGTGTTCGCCGAGCTTCGGTGCGCGATAGGGCTCGCCGGCGTCGAGCGACAGCGAGACCGGCGTGCGCATGTGGCCGAAGGGTCCCAGGTACGGGTGCGGCAGTTCCACCAGCGCGCCGCGCGCCTGCAGGACGGGATCGGCCATCATGTCCTCGATGTCCTGCACCACGCCGGCGGCGATGCCCTCGGCCTGCAGCCGCTCCACCAGTTCGATGTCCTGCTGGCCGCTCGTCCACTCGTGCAGGGGTTTTCCGCCCGAAAGCTGCGCCAGGCGTCCGGCCTGCGCTGCATCCTGCAGCGTGATCGCCACCCAGCGGTCCTCGCCGCGCGCCGGATACACGTCCTGGTGGTACACGCCGGGATCGGCATTGCCGGCGCGGCGCAGCGGCGTGCCGCGCTGCGCGGCCAGCAGCGCCTCGTGCATCTGCTGCACGCAGATCTCGTACATCGAGGCGTCGATGTGGCAGCCGGCGCCGCCCTGGCGGCGGTGCGCCAGCGCGGCGATGAGGCAGGCGGCCATCACGTAGGGCACGATCACGTCGCCATAGGGCACCGCGCCGGGCACCACCGGGTCACGGTCCGGCCAGCCGGTCAGCCAGGTGCGGCCGGACAGCGCGCCGCCGGTGCCATCGACACCCCATTCCTGCGCCAGCGGCCCGGTCTGGCCGTAGACGCTGCCCGAGGCCATCACGATGCCGGGATTGCGCGCTGACAGCGCCGCATAGCCCAGCCCCAGCTTGTCCATGGTGCCGGGGGAGAAGTTCTCGACCACGGCATCGGCCCAGTCCACCAGCGGTTCGATCAGCGCGCGCGAGGCCGGGTTCTTCAGGTCCATGGCCACGCTGCGCTTGGAGGTGTTCAGGTGCGCGAACCAGGGCTTGTCGTCGGGATTGTCGGCGCGCGAGACGCTCACCTGCACGTCCAGGCGCGACAGGCAGGGGCGCGTGCTGCTCTCGATCTTCACCACGTCGGCGCCGAGGTCGCCGAGGATCTTGGTGGTGATCGAGCCCACCAGCGCCCAGGAGAAATCGAGGATGCGCAATCCGGCCAGCGGGCCGGGGCGCGTGCCGCGCTCGCGCGGCCGCCAGGCCGGCACGTCCGCCGGTCCCGCCGTGATGCGCGCGAAACGCCCCGGCACGCGCAGGCCGTCCTGCTCGATCCAGAAGCCCCGCGCCTCGAGGTGCTGCGAGGCCAGCACCGATTCGGGCGACTCCACCACGCAGGCGTTGATGCCACGCCGCCGTCCCTCGGTGCGGATCTGCTCGCAGGTGCGCGTGCGGAAGAAGGCATCGATGGCCGATTCCCATTGCGCGCGCGTGGCCGGGTCCAGCGTGGAGCGGTTGTAGCGCAGCCAGTCCACGCCGCGCAGCGGGTTGGCGACGCCGCACTCGTCCATCCAGTCCGACAGCGCCTGGTTGGCCGGTGCGCCGAAGCGCCCGGTCATCAGGCTGTGGAAGCACCAGCCGTCGGCCAGCTTCCAGATGCAGCGCACCGTGGCGCGGCCATAGTTGAGCGCGCCGCCCACGCGGTGCAGCTTGCGGCGGTCGAACTGCCACACCAGCACGCCATTGACGTTGCGGCTGAAGGCCACCTCCTGCACGGACACGTCCACGTGCTGGCCGAGGCCATGCTCCAGCCGCGCGTAGTGCGCAGCCATCGCCCCGGCGGCGGCCACCATCTCGGCGTGGAAGGTGCAGGCATCCAGCGCTTCCTTCACCGGCGGGCGGTCGGGCTCGCCGGTCAGGCGCAGCGTGCCGCCCATGGCCGAGGCCACCAGCTCGCCGCCGCGCCAGTGCGCACGCGGCGTGCCGCTGCCGAAGGGCGTCACCGATACGTGCACCAGCGCGGGATTCCACTGCTCAAGCAGCTCGCGGGTGAGGCCCTGCGCGGCCAGGCGCTCCAGGCCCTGGTCCTCGACCAGGAAATCCGCGGTGCGGACCAGCCCGCCCTGCGCATCGCCGTGCACGATGTCGGCGCCGAGGCTGGCCAGCAGGCGGCACAGCGGCCGCCGGTGCATGTCGCCGAGCGCCAGCACGCTCGTCCCGGAAAGCGGCTTCATGGCAGCTTCTCCCTGCAGAAGCGCGTGATGGCCTCGAGCGCGCCGTCGTCCGCCGCCCAGCGGCGGTCGGCGAGCAGCAGCAGCGGCACGCCGGCCTCGCGCAGCGCCCGCACCTGCGCGGGCACCTGCCAGGCCAGCGCCTCGTCCTCGCGGGTCATCCACAGGATCACGCCCTGCGCGCCGCTGTCGCGCACGCGCGCGAGCAGCTGCACGGCGCGGTCGACGAAGACGCGCTGGCCCGCACCATGGCGCTGCAGGTGACGCGCGATGCGCAGCGACGGTGGTTCGGCAGACTCGCCCAACGGCGGGCCGAGGCGCAGAGGGCCGCCCGCATGCAGCTCGTCCACGATGCAGGCGCCGCCGGCCTCGGCGGCGCGATGCAGGCGATCATCCGGCGGCATGCTGCCGGCGAGCAGCACGCGGCGGCCGGTGTCGTCCATCGGCAATGCGACCTCGTCGATCCACTGCGTGGCATCGCTCCACAGCGCGGCGCGGTACATGTGCTCGTACAGCGGGCCGTGGCTGCGCCGCCGGGAATTCATCGCCGCCAGCGTCAGGCGCAGGCAGTCGGCGCGCGCGATGGCCGACGGCCATGCCGCGGGGTCGATGCCCAGCCGCTTCGCCAGTTCCTCGATGGCCGCGGCCGTGTGCGCGAGGCTGGTGTCGCGCGGGATCAGCGCCAGGTCGAGCAGGTGCGTGCCAGGCCCGCGCAGCAGCCCGCGCGCCTGCAGCTCGCGCACGTAGTAGCACAGCCGCTGCGCGGCATCGTCGGCGCGCGAGAACACCACGTCGGCGATGCCGTCGAAGTCGCCGGCGAACCATTGCTCGAGGATGGAACGCGCCCAGCCGGGAAAGCTGGACTCCAGCCAGCGGTCGGCCGCGGGGGTCGGAACATCCGCATACCAGGGAAGATGTCCGAACGGCCGACCGCTGGCCAGAAGCAGTTCGGGCGGAATGTCCGCGCCGACGAAGCCCACCCCGTCCCGGCGCAGGGAATCCAGGGGCGAGGCCAGCAGGGTTTCAAACGGTTGGCTCATGGGTGACTCATCCGGAAAGCAGTTGCGGCAGGCCCAGCGCCAGCACGGGGAAGACGACCAGCAGCGCCAGGTGCACCAGGTCGGCCGCGAGGAAGGGAAGTACGCCCTTGAACACGCGCGCAAGCGGCACGTCCGGCGCCACGCCGCGGATCACGTACAGGTTCATGCCGATGGGCGGGTGCACGAAGCCGATCTCCATCGCGCGCACCAGGAAGATGCCGAACCAGATCGGCGAGAGCCCCATGCCCTGCACCAGTGGCAGCAGGATGGGCGTGGTCAGCAGCATCAGCGCCAGGCCGTCGAGCACCGAGCCGACCAGCAGCAGGAACAGCGCCACCAGCAGCATGGTGGCCACGGGACCCAGGCCCAGCCCCTCGATGCCGGCGCCGATGACGTCGGTGAAGCCGGTGACGCCGATGAAGGTGGAGAAGATCAGCGCGCCGATGACCACCAGGTAGATCAGGCCGCTGGTCTTCAGCGTGTCCTCCAGCGCGCGCCGCAACGAGGCCCAGGTGAGCTGTCCGCGCCAGAAGCAGATCAGCAGCGCGCCGGCGGCGCCCACCGCGGCCGCCTCGGGGGGCGTGACCCATCCCAGCGCGATGCCGCCGATCACGGCCAGCACCAGGATGCCGATGTCGAGCATGCGCCTGAGCGCCGCGCGCCGTTCCGCCCAGCTCGCGCGTGGCAGCGACGGCGCGATGTCCGGCCGCCAGCGCACCAGCAGCGCGATCACCAGGAAGTAGCTCAGCATCTGCGTGACGCCCGGCACGATGGCGGCGGTGAACAGCGTGCCGATGGACTGCTCGGCGATGATGCCGAACACGATCAGCGCGCCCGAAGGCGGGATCATCTGGCCCAGCGTGCCGCCGGCGGCCACCGAGCCGGTGGCCAGCGCGTCCGAGTAGCCGCGGCTGCGCATCTCGGGCAGCGCCACCAGGCCGATGGTGGCGGTGGTGGCGAGGCTGGAGCCGTTGATGGCGCCGAAGCCCGCGCAGCCGGCCACCGAGGCCACCGCCAGGCCGCCGCGGCGATGGCCGAACATGCGCGCGGCCACGTCGAAGAAGTCGCGGCTGGCATTGGCCGCGAAGCACAGGTGCGCCATCAGCATGAACAGCGGCAGCGTGCCGAGCTCGTAGCGCGTGACGGTCTCGAAGAACAGCACCGCGGACTTCACCAGCATGGGTTCGAGGCCCAGCGTGAACGCCAGGCCCGCCATGCCCACCAGTCCGAGTGCGACGCCGATGGGCATGCCCATCACCAGCAGCAGCAGCAGCGCGCACACGCCGATCAGTCCCGGCGCCAGCCCGGTCATCGCGTCTCTCCCGGGCGAAGGAGGCCACGCAGCGCCAGCAGCAGCAGCCAGGCCGTGGTCAGCACCGCGGCGATGCGCAGCGGACGGTAGGGCAGGTGCCAGATCTCGCTCTCCTCCTGCGCGCCCCACAGGTCGGCGGCGATCCACAGGCTCCCGGCCAGCAGGGCGAGGTACACCAGCGCCGAGGCCACGGCATTGACGAACTGCATCACCCTGCGCGTGCCGCCGGTGGCGCGGTCGAGCAGCAGGTGCACGCGGGCATGCGCGGCGGCGCGCGTGGCCACCACCAGGCTGCCGCAGGCGGCGAACAGCACCGCGGCCTGCACCAGCTCGATGGAGCCCGGCAGCGGGAAGCGGACCTGCCTGCCGAACATGGCGAGGGTGTCCACCACCATGGCCAGCAGCAGCGCGCCGCCGGCGACCCACACGAGCAGGTCCCTTGCACCAGGACGCTTCATGCGCACAACCACAGTTGCGGCGAGACGCGTTGCCACTGCAGCGCCGGCAGGCCGGCATCGCGGCCGATGCGCCCGAGGTAACGGATGACGGCCTCGGCGCGTTCGTCCTCCACGCACACGGGCCGGCCCGGCGGTTCCACGTACACGGGAACCACGCCGGCCTCGAGCCGGCCGTCCGCATGCCATCGCACCACGCCCAGCGCCGCATGGACCGCCTCGGGATGGAAGGGCGCCAGCGTGTAGCGCGGATCGGGCTCGAAGCCGAACAGCTCGCGCCGGCGGCGCGCCCATTCCGCGCGCGCCGGGTGGGACTGGTCCATGGACAGCGCGGCGGTCACCACGCAGCCATTGCCCAGCCCGTGGAAGACCGGATGCCCGCCGGGCAGCGAGATGCCGCGCAGGATGTGCGCGTGGTGGCAGACCACCACGTCCGCGCCGGCCTCGAGCGCGGCCCGGGCCAGTTCGCGCTCATAGGGCTCGATGCGCGCCGGCGTGTGCACCACGCCCTGGTGCAGCGAGACCACCACCAGGCCGGCCACCGGCCTTGCCGCGGCGATGTCGCGCGCCAGCCATTCGCGCGCGGCCGGATCCATGGCGGTGATGGGCGACCTCGGCGTCACCGGGCTGCCGTCGGCGGTGCGCACGGGCAGGTAGTTGCAGCCAGCGCGGTTCTCTCCGGCCCAGGCCGCCTCCGGGCCGACGCAGTTGTAGCTGAGCAGGGCAATGTTCCGGCCTTCGTGTTCCAGCCAGCCGGGGCGGCGCGCGATGGCGAGGTCGGCGCCCGCGCCGGCGTGCGCGATGCCCAGCCGGTCCAGCCGCGCGATGGTGTCGGCAATGCCCTCCGGGCCGCAGTCGGCGATGTGGTTGCCGGCCAGCGTCAGCGCGTGCACGCCGGCGCGCGCCAGCGCATCCAGGTGTTCCGGGTCCGCCCCCGGCGCCGGCACGTCGCCGGCCAGCTCCTGTCCGCGGCGGGTGTGCGGCACTTCCAGGTGGCCGATCACCAGGTCGGCCTCGCGCAGGGCGGGGGCAATGCCCGACAGCCAGTGATCCGGCTCCGGCACGTCGAGCACGATGTCGCCGGTGAACAGCAGCGTCAGCGCGCGCGGAGATTGCTTCGTGTCGGCTGGATGCTTGATCATTTCACCAATGGTCCAGCGGATTGCAACCAGGCCTGCGCGCCGTGCGCGCAACGTCAAGCCGGCTTCGCGTGCGGGCGATGCCGGCGCGGCGTTGCGTTCGCCGGCCGACGTGGCGGCATGGCTGCGCGAGCGCATCCGCCTCGGCCGCTTCGTGCCCGGCCAGCGCCTGGTCGAGGCCGACCTGGTCGAGGCCACCGGCGCGAGCCGCAGCAAGGTGCGCGAGGCATTGCGGCGCCTGGAGGCCGAGGGGCTGGTCTCCATCGAGGAATTCCGCGGTGCCTCGGTCAAGCGCCTGGGGCCGGATGAAGTGCGGCAGATCTACCGCGCGCGCATGGCGCTGGAAGGGCTGGCCGCGGCCGAATGCGCGCTGCGCGCCGACGACGCGCTGCGCGCGCGCCTGCGCGAGACCCAGGCGAAGCTCGACGAGGTCGAGAAGGCCGGCGACCACGACCGCTTCGCGCAGCTCAACGGCGCCTGGCACCGCATGATCATCGAGGGCTCGGGCAATCCCTACATCGCCCAGTTCCTCACGCACCTGACGGTGCCCATCTACCGGCTGCTGTTCTCGACCTTCTACTCCACCCAGCGGCTGGCCGAGGCCAATGCCGACCACCGCCTGATCACCGCCGCCATCGTGGAGGGACGGGCCGCCGATGCCGAGCAGGCCATGCGCACCCACATCAGCAACGGCCTTGCCGCGCTGCTGGAGCTCGATACACAACTGCAGGCCTGAAGGGACATCGGCGCCATCGCGGCGGTGATCCGGTTCTACCATTTCTTTCGCAGGGTCAGGGCGAAGAGCCGCCCGATGGGATTGGTGACGGTCGCATCGTAGCCGCCGCTGCCATTGGCGGACGGCGCGACATTGACATAGGGCGGATCCTCGTCGAAGGCATTGCGTACCTCGAGTCCCACCTCGAGGTCCCGCAGCGCCGGTCCCTGGCTGAACGACCCGAGGTCGACCCCGAACGCGAGGTCCACCGGCGTGTACGGGCCGACGCCTTCGGCGGGCGTGACCGAATTGTTCCTGTAGCCGTGCACGCGCGTGATGGTAGCCTGCGCGGACCACGGTCCGCTGCTCCAGGCCGCGCCGCCGCGCAGCTTCAGCTTCAGCGGATTGAAGATGGTGTTGAGGCGGTCGACCATGGGTGCCGCCGGCGTGATCGCCACTTCATAGGTGGTGAGCCACGTGCCGTTGAGCGTGAAGGTCCAGCGCCCGGCGCTTGCGGTCTGCAGGGCGTAAGCCGCGGTGAAGTCGAAGCCCCTCATGTCCGAAACGCCCAGGTTCTGGTTGCGGCCGTCGACGAACAGCGTGACGTTCGCCGCCGAACCGCCGGGCAGCACACCGACCACCCCGATGCCCTGGTCGATCGCCGCCTGCACGGCGGCGGCGGCCTCGGCACCGCGCAGGATGATGTCCGTGCCCTCGAAGTCCGCCTCGTTCGCCAGCAGGTTGAGGTTCGACAGGTAGGCCTCGACCTGGTTCTTGTAGTGGACGTCGAAGTACGTGGCGCCCAGGCGCAGGTTGTTGCCCACGTCCCAGTCGAAGCCCACCGACCACGTGGTGGCCTCCTCGGGACCCAGGTCGCGGTTCTCGCCCGACAGCGCCACACCCTGGATGGGCGCGCCGCCGGCCGGGTTCTGGTAGTTCTGCACGTACAGGTTGTTGCTGTTGCCGTAGATCTGCGAGATCAGCGGCGCGCGGAAGGAGGTGCCGTAGCTGCCGCGCACCGCGAGGTTGGCCACGGGACGCCAGGTGACGCCGAACTTGGAGTTGGTGGTGTCGCCCACGTCGCTGTAGTCGTCGTAGCGGATGGCGGCGTTGACGGTCAGCCGCTCGGCGCCGGGACGGGCGTTGCCGGGGCCGAACAGCGGGATCTGCAGCTCGGCATAGGCCGAGTCCACGGTACGGCCGAAGTGGCGCCATGCCATGGCGGTGGTCGGGGCGCCGCGCGCGGAGCCCAGGTCCACGCCGATGTCCTGCCGCTCGTAGCCGGTGGCCAGGCCCAGGTTGCCGCCCGGCAGGCGCGCCAGCGTGCCGTTGAAGCGCAGCTCGTAGCCCTTGAAGTCGCTCTTCGTGGGCGCGAGGAAGATCTGGTTGGCGAGGGTCTCGAGCACGGCGCTGGAGGTGCGGTGCAGGCCGTAGGGATCGAAGGCCGTGGCCGGGTCGGAGCTGGCCAGCGCGGCGTTCAGGGCGCCGCTGTTCAGGCCGTACCACTGCTCGGAATTGTCCGAAGTCTTGCCGTAGCCGAACACCGCCTCGGCCTGCCAGTCGCCGCCCAGCTCCACCTGCACCGACGGGGTGACCTGCCAGTTGCGCGCGAAGCCCTCCGAGTCGTTGCGCGGCAGCTCGCCGGCGAAGCTGTAGTCGATGAAGTACGAGGTGCCCTCGAAGCCCTCGGGCCGCACGAACCAGGCATTGGTTTCCGGCACCGACAGGCGCGCGTTCGACCAGGGGAAGGCGCGCTTGAAGCGGCGGCGGCTGTAGAAGCCGTCGGCCAGCAGCCGGACCCGCGGCGAGATCTCGTAAGTGAAGGTGGAGGCGACGGAGTCGTAGGTCTGTTCCGGGAACAGATCCTGGCCGATGAGCTCGTCACAGCGATTGGCCGTGCCGGGGGACAGGCTGGCCACGTTCTCCGTGGTGAGCCCACCTGCCGGGATGGCGTAGGTGGTCGAGTCGATCACCAGCGTGCCGGGGGAGCAGCGCGTGGTGCGGTAGTCGCGCCCGCCGCGCGCGGTCTGGTCGGCGCGGAAGAAGTCGCGGTCGTCACCTGAAAGGTTGTCGCGAAACACGTGCTCGTAGGCGAGCATGAACTGGCCACGCTCGAACACCGTGCCCCACGCGGCGCCCACCACGTATTCGCCGAAGTCGTCGGCGACGCCGCCGCGCGCGAAGGCTTCCGCGCCGTCGAGGCTGCGCCGCGGGATCAGGTTCACCACGCCGGCGATGGCATCCGAGCCGTAGATCGCGGAGGAGCCGTCGGCCACCACCTCGACGCGCTCCACGCCCAGCGTGGGCAGGATCGAGGGGTCGGTGCTGCGCGAGTTGTTGGTCACGCGGTGGCCGTCGACGATGATCAGCGTGGCATACGGGCCGATGCCGCGCAGGTTGACCGTGTTGCCATAGACGATGTTGCCGCTGCCGCCGGATTGCGCGCGCGAGTTCTCGCTCACGCCCAGGTCGAAGTTCTGCGGCAGTTCCTTCAGCATGCGGTCGAGGCTCACCTGGCCGGCGGTCTCGATCTCCTCGCGGCCCAGCGAGGTGACGGTGGCACCGACCACCTCGGCGCCGCGCACGCGGCTGCCGGTGACCACGACCTCTTCCAGTTCCGCGTCCGGCGCCGCCGCCGCGAACAGCGGCGATGCCCCGGCGATGCAGGCAGCGCCCAGGACCAGGCGGCGAACGGTGAGCGACACTTCATCCATGATGACCCTCCGTGTGGGCGGGTGTGGAGGCCGTCCCGCCCTGTGATTGTTGACAATTTTGTCAACAATGTAATCGGCCCGGGCCGGGCCTGCAAGTGCCGTTACGGCGCCTCGGGCGGACGCAGCGGCAGGTCGATCCAGGAAGCGTTGCGGCCGGAGGCCACGCGGATGCGCGGCGGGGGCTCCTTGCGAAGTTCGGCGAGATTGCGCTGGCGCGGGTCGGCGCCGGTCACCACCACCCGCAGCCGCGAGCCGGCGGAGATGACGCGCGCCACCGGCGTGAGCGCGAATTCCAGGTCCACCTCGCGCCCCGGCGACAGCGGGACATGGTCGGCGGACAGGCCGGTGATCCACGGCAGGCCCAGCGTGTCGTAGGGCGCCTTGCCGGTCCTGCGGTAGGCGGCGGCGAGGCGGCCGAAGGCCAGCACGTCCGCGCTGCCATCCGGCGAAACCTGCTCCAGGTAGGCGAACAGCAGCGGCTCGGGATCATTCGACGCCACGCGCAGCCGCATCACCGGGAAACCCACCAGTTCCCGGGGCCCATCCAGCGCCGCGCTGGTGAAGCTCAGCCCGCGCCCGTGCTGGGACCCGACCCAGAAGGCGAAGGCCTCGGCCGGGCCGAGGTCGTAGTCCACCGTGAACTCGCCCGAACCGCGCCTGGGCGCCTTCGGCTGCAGCAGGCCCTCCGCGCCGGATGCGGCGAGGTACCAGCGCTGGCGCGGCGCATCCACGCCCGGCCAGCGGTCGGCCTCGCGCCAGTTGCGGCCGGCGGGCGCTTCCTCCAGCCACCACTTCACCCGCGCGGAAGCCGGTGCGGGAATGTCGCGCAGGTGCTGGTCGAAGTGGCGCTGCACCTCGCCGGCGAAGTCGAAGTCCGGTGGCACCGCGCAATGCGAGCCGGGACCGATCAGCAACCGCCCGCCGAGGTTCTCCGCGGCGAGGATCATCTGCCCGGTGGGCTCGTCGCGCAGGTTGCTCCAGAAGTAGGTGGCGATGCCGGAGCCGCGCAGCGTGTCGAGATAGGTGTAAGGGCCGACCTCCTCCCAGAAGCGGTTGCCGGTCAGCGGCGAGACACTGTCGCGGAAGGGCATGCCGTACCACAGCGGCGCCATCGGCGTGTTGTCCGCATGCTGCGCCACCGCCGCGCGCAGCAGCTCGCCGCGCCAGTCCTCGTCCACCGGCACGCTGGCGAGGTCGTCGCTCAGTGGCTCGTCGGGGCGCGTGTTGAACTGCGCCGTGATGCCGCCGTTGCGCACGAAGGCGAACTTGTCGAGGTCCGATGCGCCGGTGAAGATGGCCCGCAGTGCCGGCGGCGCGGTCGACGCCACGTGCACCGTGGTGCCCCCCACGTAGGAGCAGCCGTACATGCCCACGCGGCCATTGGACCAGGGCTGCGCGGCCAGCCACTGGACGAGGTCGTGGCCGTCCATGGCTTCGGTGCGGTCCTGGAAGCCGCGCCGCGCCCCGAAGGAAGCGCCCTTGCCGCGGATGTCGGCCACCGCCAGCACGTAGCCGGCCGCCAGCAGGCGCTGGGCGATCTCGCGCGGGAAGGACTCCAGCTCACGCACCCGGCCGTCGGCGTCGCGGAAGCGGGCGCGATAGGGCGTGAACGCGAACACCGTGGGCAGTCGGCCCGGCAGCAGCGCGCCGTCGCGGGCCGGACGGTAGACGTGCATCGCCAGGCGCGTGCCGTCGCGCACCGGCACGTACAGCGACTCGCGCCGCGGGCCCTGCGGCGG